>JBBSPH010000219.1:0-4789 GCA_038258985.1 Flavobacteriales bacterium | reverse complement strand
ACTAATTTTTTCATTGGTTTGTGTCTTTTTTGAATAGAATAGCCTTTTTGATGGCTTGCAGTCTATCGTGTAATTTTTTGCTTACGGTTCGTTTTTTGGGTGGGATCACTTTTTTATTAGGATCGTATAACATACCGGTACATAAACACATCTTGCGATTGGTACGGGTGAGCACATCGTAATTTTTACAAGTTTGGCAACCCTTCCAAAATGCCTCATCTGTTGTGAGTTCAGAAAAAGTGGTGGGTTGATAGCCCAACTCATAATTAATTTTCATTACTGGTAGGCCTGTTGTTATTCCAAAAATTTTTGCCTCTGGAAATTTGGTGCGTGATAGCTCAAACACCTTTTGTTTTATTTGCTTGGCATAGCCCAGGCCACGGTAATCGTGGTGAACTATCAATCCAGAGTTGGCAACATATTTCCCGTGATCCCAGCGTTCGATATAACAAAAGCCCACAAACTTATCGCCATCAAGGGCGATGATGGCGTTGCCATTCTCCATTTTAGTCTGGATATATTCCGGTGTTCGTTTGGCAATGCCAGTATCTCGCTCAATAGCTGATTTATTGATGGTCTCGCAAATAATATCTGCGTAGGGAAAATGGGATGTGTCAGCAATAAGTATGTTCATTGCAACTGTATAAATTAGAAAAAAATTGAAAAAGTAGAGGTCGATATGGGAAACGGACGCACCTGATTCCTTTAGAGAGATAGCCCCAACGGGCGACGCAGCTTCCTGAAAGAAAAGCGGCGATTAAGAAATAAATCTGTAGGTAGTGGAATCAAAAGAGTGAAATTTATAGGTAAACAGTTAACGGCAAGACGACTAGCGACGGCGGTATTGCTTCCTATAACGATTCTTACATTGATTCATAAAGTAAAACTACGTACTTCAAACTTATTACGCAATGTTTTTTGAGAAAATGCATCATCTCTATTTTATGGAGAATGATAGAAAGTTCGCTTTCGCGAAAGCGAAACATATGACCGAGTAATTCTTAAATGTTAAGGTATCATCGAAAATAACTATCTGTGCGCCATCATCTAATTATATTGAATTGGTAAATTTGTGTCTTTATTCTTACGCAAGACAAACCGACCGGAATGAACCAAAACAACGAGCAAAACATAGAGCAAAGGCTCAAGTCTATTAAAAGTATTTTTGAAGATCAAAATGCTTTGTCCTTTAATCTGTTCCAGCATATGCCTATCGGTATTTGTCTAACTGATAGTTCAGGCTATTTTACTGATATTAACGCCACCTATTGCGACATCTACGGATATACCAGGGAAGAGCTAATAGGCACACCATTTACTGACATTGTTCCTGATGAATTCAAGGACCAGCTGATGCGCAACCATGATGAATTCATGGAAAAAAAATATGAGCTGCAAGGTAGATGGACTGTACAAAATAAAGAGAATGAGCAATTTGAAATAATTGCCAATGCCGCTTATCTCAAAGATGAAAAAACGGGAGAAAAACGTAAAATGACCCTTGTTGTTCGAGCCGAGGAATTGGAAGACACGGTGATGCGGTTGGAGACTACCATTCAGATTCTAGAACGCAAGCTTGCGACACAAGATATTGCTAACCGACTTGCAGAGCATGACTTGCGCAACCGGTTAAGTTCCATCGTTTCTGTTGCAGATATTCTTTCCAAATCCAAGGTGGATTCAGAACAATTGAAATGGATTGATACAATCAAGCGTATAGGCAAGGACACACTACACTTGTTGTCGTCTGCAAGGGACTATGCCAAAATGGAACGTGGTGAGTACAAGCCAGTATACGTAAAATTTGATATTATAGGCGCTATAGCTGGTGTGACGAAAGATTTTATGGATGTCATTAGTGAAAAGAACATTGAAATCTCAATGTTGTTCAATGATAAAGAGGTGGAGATAGGTGAAGATGAATTATACATTGAAGGTGATCAATTTTATTTGGAACATCTTTTTCAAAATCTGATAGGTAACGCGATTGAAGCCTCGCCATCTGATGAAAAAATAAGCGTCTATATCTCAAGGGGTGAAGAATTTAAAATCAACATCACCAACAAGGGAATGATCCCATCAGAAATACAGGGTCATTTTTTCGAAAAGTACACCACATCTGGTAAGGAGCGCGGTACTGGGTTGGGAACTTACATTGCTCAAATGATCGCAAATTTTCATGGCGGTAATATCACCTTTACATCAACGGTGGCTAGTGGTACAACATTAATTGTAAGTCTACCAAAAGAAAGTGTTTTACCTTAATCGATCGTCATAATTCCTTTTTCATTTTAATACCATCGGCAGGCGGGTAAAAAAGATTGTCTGGTGAATTGATATATTTTGTGGCTTTGGAAACGATTAGAAAGAGATTGACTAGTGCTGCCATCACAATGTTTTGATTCTTTCTTTGCTTTTTTGGTGTGAAACTTTTTTTTGAGATAGTCGATCAAGCGTGCTAGGTAGGTAAAAAGAAGTAAATTTGGTCATTTTATCTTATATGATCGTAGCACCTATACCAGTAAATGAAAAAGAGCGTCTCCACGCTCTTGAAAAATATAATCTACTGGATACGATGCCTGAGGTGGATTACGACAACATCACCAATATTGTCGCCGCCATTTGTGACGTGCCTATCGCTATCATAAATCTAGTTGATAAGAATAGAACTTTTTTGAAATCCAGTCATGGCCTCGACATGATGGAATCTCCTAGAGATATTTCCTTCTGTGCGCATACAATCGTTAGCGATGAAGATATTACCGTCATTCCGGATGCATCTAAAGATGAACGCTTTGTGGGCAATCCACTTTTGAAAGATGCAGACATCTCTTTTTATGCAGGTGTGCCGCTGACCGATAAAAATGGTTACAAGTTAGGTTCACTATGTGTGTTTGATACCAAACCTAGGCAGTTAACGGATACCCAAATGCGATCCATGAAAAGTATGGCAAAACATGTCATGCTATTGTTTGAGGAGCGACAGCAAAATTTGACTCATCTAAAGGTTCAAAAAGATCTAAAAGAAAGAAATGAGGAGTTGAAGGATTTTGCAGGAATAGTTTCGCACGATCTGAAAGCACCACTATCTAATATCTTGATGATTGCAGATTTGCTGCACCGAGAGAACAAAGATAAAATCAGTGAACAGTCCTTGAAGTATCTGGATTACCTGAAAAATTCTGGAGCTACCTTAAGTCGATACATTGACGGAATGTTGACATTCTACAAAAGCGATGAGCTTGCCAGTGAGGAGTTTGAAGAGATCAGTTACATGGATCTTATTGAAGATATCGTCGCGATGACAGTCACCGACGATAGCACAGTGGTTACCTATTCTCCTGAAATGGATGTTGCCATGACAACGAGCAATGCGGCATTGCACCAAATTTTGTTAAATCTAGTTTCCAATAGCGTTAAATACGGCGATAAGAAAAAAACAACGATTCATATAGATCTACAAGAATCTGCGGATGCTTATGTGCTTACGGTAGAAGATAACGGTAGAGGCATCGCACCAGAAAAAATTGATAGCGTTTTTAAACTATTCTTCACAGCAACAGAGGAGGATAAAAATGGTAAGAGAGGCACTGGAATCGGTTTGGCTACTACAAAACGTTTGTTAGACGAATTAGAAGCCAGCATTGAAATAGAATCGGAATTAACCAAAGGAACTAAAATCACGATGAAGTTTCCTAAGAACCCGGTAAATTCAGCAGAATCTTTGCGTTTAAAATCCTGATTTTAAGAGTTCAATTTTATTTGCCACCTAATTGAAGAATTGGTTTATTGTCATCTGGCAACTGGGTTTTTGTAGGTTTGACTACAAAGGGTGTGAACCAATCCCAGGTAATACCAACAGTGAAACGAGTAAAGCTATCCAAAAAGCGGTAATTGTAATCATCACGTCCCAAACTCAGCTGAGCTACAAACCCGAGATCACTGTCCCAAGGATAAATTATCGCTCTAGTTTCTGATCGTATAGGGTTGCTAGACGGATGACTACCGAAATGATAAAATGCCTGCTCACTTAAGGTATATCTGAATTTTTTGTAATGGGAAGTGAATTCGTATCCCAACTCAATTCTATTCCTTCCATAAATTGAAATATCTTCCTCGTTATAACCACCAAAATCGGCAAAGCCTAAAAATTTGTTGTGGTACAATTGATAGGTAGCAGTTATAGAGTAAATTTGCTCTGGAACATTCTGACTATCAAATGTATTGAGCCTATAGTTAAAGCTAAGTCTAGATAAATTGGTAGAAAAATTACCAGATCTTCTGTTTAAAACACTAGCAAGATCGGTATCATCTGTAAATGCATCGTACAGCGCTCTGCTTTCTTCGGAATCATCGAGCAGCTGATCGCTGAATGCACTCCTAGATTGTCCGTTGCTATAATGACCAGACTCCAGACCCACGGTCAGGAAATTATCGGCATTTGTTTTGAAGATCTTTTGCCACCCCAGCAATACTTTATAACTAGGAGTCTTTACTGGTTTCGACTCTTCATTATACACCCTGATTTCTGGCTGAAAAGTCAAATAGACTGCATCCCCATTGGTAATGGTGTCTTTATTTAAAGCCTGTCGTAAGTCATTGTAAAAACCATAATAAACGGTAGGTTTAGCCTCCACAAGAATCTCTTCAAATTCATTGTTACCTACCCCTACCGCAAACTCTGGTCGGACAGAAATGGGATAATAATCCTTAAAACCACTATATCTATCCGATTGGGCGCTGGCTAAAAAACCAACCAATAGCATTACGCCACCAACTAAATTTGTTT
>JBBSPH010000218.1:0-4798 GCA_038258985.1 Flavobacteriales bacterium | reverse complement strand
TGTTTGAGCTCTTTGTTTAAGGTGGTGAGATTTGCAATGACTGTATTACGTTCTTCTTCCTTTTTCTTAAGGTGGTTGATGTTTTTTGCAATCGCATAAATCAGCTTGTTGGATTCCCCAGGAATAGAGGTCCAGGTCAACCATGCAATTTCTCCAGATTTGGTCACATATCGGTTTTCAAAATTATGCAGTGGCGCACCTTTGGTCACTTCATTTCTTGTTTCTGCCGTGCGACCTCGGTCTGCAGGATGGACCAAATCTCTAATAGGTATAGCCAATAACTCTTCTTCACTGTATCCAATAAAATCGATAAAGGCAGGATTTACTTTCCTAAAATAACCGTCATAACCAGCTATACATAGATAGTCTTGGGATAATTCGAAGAAGTGAGAAAGGATTTCTTCGGTCTGGTTATGATTAGTTAGTAGTTCCATTTAGATATGAAATTACGAAACTTTCACGATAGTCTGAATAAAGCCATTATTTGAAGAAGGATCTTTTAAGTTTATGAATGATCTAAAAGATTTAGGATTGTATTTTTTTGAGGGTATTAGGGACTATTCATTTAGAAATTAGTTCGCTTTCGCGAAAGCGAACTAATTTTTAAAAATGGTATGCTGGACTTGAAGAAAAACTACTCGAATAGTTTGGAGGAAAGGTATCGATCACCACGGTCACAAATAATGCTCACGATGATACCACTATCTAATTCACTTGCTAGTTTAAGCGCTGCTGTGGTACAACCACCGCTGCTCATTCCTGCCAGTATTCCTTCTTCTCTTGCGAGTCTTCTTGCCATCGCTATAGACTCCTGCTCGCTTACTTCCATAACGCGGTCCACTTTTGAAGCATCAAATATGGCGGGTAAGTATTCTTTAGGCCATTTACGAATTCCAGGAATACTGGAGCCGTCTGTAGGCTGAACACCTACAATTTGCACGCTTCTATCTTGCTCTTTCAAATACGTTGAGGTTCCCATGATGGTTCCAGTGGTTCCCATGGAGGATACAAAATGAGTTACTGTGCCCTGGGTATCACGCCATATTTCTGGTCCTGTAGTTTTATAATGAGCTTTCCAATTGTCTTCATTGGCAAATTGATTAAAGGAATAATAACCTTCATTTGCCACCTTATCATCTGCATAATCTCGTGCCCCTTCTATACCATCTGGATGGAGTGTTACGGTAGCGCCATAAGCTCTCATGGTCAACACACGTTCTTTAGTTGCAGATTCTGGCATGACCAGCTCGATGTTTAATTTATAAATACCGGCAATCATAGCCAGTGCTATCCCTGTATTACCGCTGGTTGCTTCAATAAGTTTAGAGGTCCTATCAATTTTTCCTGCATCAAGGGCCGTTTTAATCATATTGAAGGCAGCTCTATCCTTGACACTGCCACCAGGATTATCACCTTCCATCTTAAAATACAAGCTCACATTAGGGTTTGTATTTAAGGCTATGGATTTTACTAAAGGGGTATTTCCTATTTGATCAATTAAAGTCTTGTTCATGTTAAGCGACTTGTTTTGGTAGTTATTGTAATTTCTGGAGTATGCATTACTACAGAATTCTCATCAACTGAGGTTGTGATCCAGGTATTTCCACCAATAACGCTGTTTTTCTTGATAACGGTATCGCCACCTAGAATAGTGGCATTTGCATAGATTGTTACCTTATTCTCAATGGTAGGGTGTCGTTTACTGTTTTTAAGTGTTTTTTTCACAGTAAGTGCTCCTAGGGTCACCCCTTGATAAATACGCACGTGGTCATGAATCTCTGCTGTTTCTCCTATGACTACTCCAGTCCCATGATCAATAAAAAAGGAGTTCCCAATATATGCTCCAGGGTGAATGTCAATTCCTGTGAGTTGATGCGCAAACTCTGTCATTAATCTAGGTATTAGTGGAAGGCCTAGTTTGTAAAACTCCCTAGCCATTCTATAAATCGCTATGGCAAAAAAGCCCGGATAGGCGAGATACACTTCTTCAAGAGATTTTGCCGCTGGATCATTATTAAAAATAGCTTGTGCATCTTTTTTTAAACTGCAAAAGAGATCTGGAATGATTTGAGTAAAATCTTCCCAGGTCTTGCAGGGTTTCCCAGCGATCTCTGGACAAGCGAGATTCCTAATTACCAGAAACAGATCCTCGAGTTCAATTAGCGTTTTCTGTGCATCTGTCTCGCTGTCAAATAGCGCATTGAAAAGCAACTGAGTGAATCGTTGCGACTCCCGTTTTAAACGTATGGATACTTTAATTTCTTTTTTTTGATTCCGTATGGATTCTATCAATTCAGATCGATTCATTTTATGGTGTTTAACGGAGTTGCCGTTTTACAGAGAATTCCATCAAATAAAATCTAATATTCCTGCAATTATTCCCTCTGCTGAGGTATTCACGTAAAGATAGACAAGCAGTAGCTTTATTGAACGGATAGAGTCTGCAGAGTTCTAAATCATTCTAGGGAGTACTTCAAGTTTCCTATTCTGTAAAACAGTTATTGATAAACCTCAGGGCATTCTATACGCCTTTTAATCAAAACCTAGCAATTAAGAGAGCAATTCAAAAGTCTGTTTTGCAATCTCTAATTCTTCATTTGTAGGAACTACAAGAATTTTCACTTTGGAATTCTCTGCCTGAATTTCTCTTATTAGAGCAGATCGCTGTTCATTTTGAGTATCGTCCAGTGAAAAGCCAAAGTAATCCATATCCGTACAGACCATTTTTCTAAGGACACTAGAATTTTCTCCTATACCTGCTGTAAAAACGATAGCATCCACGCCATTCATGGCGGCAATGTAGGAGCCTATGTATTTTTTAGTGCGATAGGCATTCATTTCCAGGGCGAGAATACAATCGGTATTCCCGTTTTCTGCTTCTCGCTGTATGTCTCTTAAATCTGAAAAGCCGGTGAGGCCTAACATTCCGCTTCCTTTTGTGAGTAGTCGTTCGATTTCTTCCAATTCGTATCCCAGTTTATGAACCATATGGAAGATGATCGCATGATCGATATCGCCACTGCGCGACCCCATAATCAATCCATTAGAAGGCGCAAATCCTAGACTGTGGTCCATGCTTTTACCGTCTTGAACAGCCGTCATGCTGCAACCGTTCCCTAAATGAATGGTAATAATTTTTGATTTCTTCAACCGTAAATGCGCAATCGCTTTTTCGGAGACATACTTGTGACTCGTTCCATGAAAGCCATATACCTGGATGCTGTCTTCTTCATAGAATTTATTAGGAATAGCATATTTCATAGCCTTAACCGGTAACGTTTTAAAGAAGGCGGTATCAAATACAGCAATTTGTTTCGCTTTAGGGAAAAATTCTTCGGCCAGAATGATACCTTCCAGATTGTGCGGATTGTGCAAGGGTGCGAGCGGTGCTAATTCTGCGATCTTGTTTTTTACATCTTTAGTAATCAATGTGGTGTCGGTAAACAACTTACCGCCATGAACCACACGATGACCCACGGCATCGATCTCGTCTATGTTTTTAACTACTCCTTTATCGGCATCCAGCAATAGGGAAACTATTTTTTGCAGGCTTATTTTGTGCGTGGCGATAGCTCCCGTTTCTGAATGCTTTATGGTGTCTGTATGGTAGGTGAAGATCGCATCTTCTGCACCTATGCGTTCTATCATACCGCTGCAAATGACACTCGCGTCAGGCATTTGTAAGAGCTGAAATTTAATGGAGGAACTTCCTGCGTTGATAACTAATATATTCATAGTGCTATTTAGAAAGATTCGTCTTGGGCTTGTATGGCGGTCACAATAACGGTGTTAAAAATATCGTCCACCGTACAACCTCTGCTCAGGTCGTTTACGGGTTTGTTCAACCCCTGAATTATTGGGCCTATGGCGAGGGCTTTAGTTTCTCTCTGTACGGCCTTGTAGGTATTGTTACCGGTATTCAAATCAGGAAAAATAAAGACGTTAGCTTGTCCTGCGACTTCAGAATCAGGCATTTTGGCTTTTCCAACCTTGATATCTACTGCCGCATCGTACTGGATGGGACCTTCCACTTTTAAGTCAGGTCTCAATTTCTTGACCAGCGCGGTGGCTTCTCGCACGCGTTCTACATCTTCGCCCACGCCGGAACTTCCAGAAGAGTAAGAGAGCATAGCGATTTTAGGATCTATATTGAAGGCAAGGCTGGTGGCTGCAGACGATATGGCGATTTCTGCAAGCTGCTCTGCGGTTGGGTTAGGGTTGATGGCGCAGTCTCCGTAAACGGATACGCGGTCTTCCAAACACATGAAAAATACCGACGATACAATGGAGGCATCCGGTCTTGTTTTTATAAACTGCAGGGCTGGCAAGATCGTATGTTGGGTGGTGTGCACCGCTCCAGATACCATCCCATCTGCTTTGCCCTGATAGACCATCATGGTACCATAATAGGACACGTCTTCCATTAAATCTCGTGCCATTGCGAGGTTGACATTCTTGTGTTTTCTTAATTCGTATAACGCTTTCGCGAAAGCGTCAAAATCCACACTCTTCACGGGATCAACAATGGTTATTTTACTTAAATCAAGACCGATGTCCAGCGCTGCCACTTTTTCTGCAATTTCTTTTTCATCGCCTAAAAGCGTGATTGATACGGCATCAATATCTACAAGCTGCCTGGTCGCTCTCAAGATGCGTTCGTCCATTCCCTCCGGCAAGACGATGTGTTTTTTATGAGTTTTAGCCTTTTTCAATAAGTTGTACTGGAACATCCTGGGCGTAATACCATCTGTTTTGAAGGTGATCAATTTCTCAACCAGGGCATCAACATTGACGTACT
>JBBSPH010000217.1:0-4824 GCA_038258985.1 Flavobacteriales bacterium | reverse complement strand
TTTTGGTTTAAATATAGCGACATAATGTCGCTTTTTTAATTTGGTACCTGTTTTGAAATGTAGCTTTCAAGTTTAATTATTTAATATAAAATCATGAAATTAGCACATAGCACAACGAATAACTGGTTACCGACACTGATCGATGAAATGTTTCTAAATGACTATGCTGGTGGCAGCAGTCTAAGCTCCAAGCAACCACTCGTCAATATTGCAGAAACTGATGATCGTTTTGAACTAGAAATGATCATTCCTGGCTTTTCCAAGGAAGAAGTGATGATTGAGGTAGATAAGGATGTACTTACAATTTCGTCTGAAGTGGAGATTCAAAACGAGGATAAAACCCAGCAGTTTACCCGTCGGGAGTTCACTAAAAGGTCTTTCAAAAGAAGTTTCAACATTCCAGAAACCGTCGACCAGAATAATATCCAGGGAAATTATGAAAATGGAATCCTGAGTATTACCCTACCTAAAAAGGAGGAAGCCTTACCACAACCTAAACGAGTGATCTCGTTGAAGTAACTGTAATGACTATAATGCCTAATAGCCACGATTTATCGTGGCTATTATTTTTGTTTATTTCGCTTTCGCGAAAGCGTGACTACAAGAATTTAAAATTATTATAAGTTACATCTTTGTTACTTCGAAAAATGTTTTACTGGTATTACTGTCCGCGATAAAAGGTGTAATTGATGAAATAAAGAATACTTCTATATAATCTGTGGCTAATAGTTTTAAAGTTGAACTGATGTTTCTATATACTTGACCATTGGCATGATGATTCAGGAAATATTGAGCATACAGAATATTATTTTTATATATCGCGATCCCAACGGTTCTATCATCTACGTGGGGATTTGCAGAATGAAATTGAGCGTTGACGAAATAAATACCAGTTTCCACTGCTTGAAAACGATTGGTAGAAGTATTGAAAGCTGATCCATCGTTGAATTCCACAGAACTAAAATTGAGTTTTTCCCAGCTATTCACACTAGTGATGTTTTGGGAAGAATTCAAACCCAACCTTGCTGAGGTTGTAGGGCGAGCAGATGGATTTTGCCAACTAGCAACCTTAGCACCATTGGTGGTCAGCACTTGCCCAGCAGTTCCATCTATGGTTGGTAAATTATATCCATTCAAATCGTCCTCGCTACGAATCGCAAAATTATCACCTCGGAAATAACCGGAGTAAGAAGGATCGCTAGTGGAAGCCGCGTGCTCTGAAAATGCATAAATAGCATAATTTGTACCACTTGATGCACCCGTACCTATCTTACTATAAATGCCATAACTAGTAGAGGTAACGTTGCTTGTTGCACCTACATCACTTCTGATTCCGTAATTGGTTGTTACTCCTGGGGCATCCTTAACAATAACATCTAGCCCTATATGATTTCCAGATCCACTGCCGCTAACTTCAGTTAAGATCCCAATCTTTTCTGAGGCTGTACTAGAATCATTTAAAAAATTACCGGCATAAGTTACACCAGCAGTAGATGTATTTAGATTGCGCGAACCTAGCGTAGTCAAGGCAGATGATGCTAGTGCGGGACTAGTAACATTGAGTTGGCGATCAAAACGATCCTCTCCCACGCTCAATCTTCCGGTTCTATAAATAGTTCCGGTTGTGCTACTAGCCGCATTGGAACCTCCACTATTGTAAAAAGCAATTTGCGATGCAGATGCTGGATTTGACCAAGTGGAGATTCCAGCACCATCAGTTGTCAGGACTTGGCCTACCGTTCCACGGTCTGTAGGGAAATCAAATCCTTTGGTCCGCGCTACGTCTCCTGTGCCTAACTTTCCATTGAATAAACCTGCATAAACCTTATTGGCGGTAGATCCATTCGCTTCACTATATATTCCGTAGATAGGACCAGAGCTACCAGCTACTCCAATCGTGGATTTGATTCCATAGTTTTCTATACCGGCAGCAGTGCCGCCAACATCGCCTATTTTATTCTCTATCCCGATAACAGAGCCACCTGCAGTGGTAATATTATCCGTTACATTATTTGAAATTCCTATGTGGTTACCATCTCCATCACTTGAAACATCTGTTCGGATTCCGACTTTATTGTTTGTGGTTCGGGAATTATTTTCCGTAAAGATTCCATACGTCGCTTCGTCAGCGGCACTTTTATTGGAGTTGTCGATTCTAAATCCAGTCTTGGGCGCTGTGGTAGCTGGTTCAGTGCTTAAAATTTGGGAGTTTAATTTACCTGAATTGAGTGGTCCTCCAATACTTACATTACCTGACCGCTGGATATTCATTGTGGTTGTGTTGGTAAATGTGGTCGTACCATTATTGTAGAAAGCTCCGCTCGCTGCACCTGATTCAAGCCTTACGTAACTTGTTCCATTGAACATGTAGATTCCCTGAGTTGCTGGAATTCCGCTGTCTAAATAAATCAACAATCCCGCCTGTGCTGGTTTTGGAAATGCATCTGTTCCTGTAATTGGTAAGGAAAGAACTTTTGGAATGATTATCCCATTGTAATTGTCCACTCCAGGCGTTGGGTTGGAAACTATTTCTAAATCTGCGGTTGGTTCCATCGTTCGCAGCCCAACTTGTCCCATGGCGGCGGTTGAAAATAGTATGAGTGCGAGTAGGTTTAAGTATATTTTTTCCATAGCAAACTGGTATAAAATGCTATCTAAAATAAGCAGAATAAACCGCCCTTATTCGCTGTAAACGAGTGACTTGAGTATTAAATACCTTTTGGTCGGACTATCGTGTTACTGGTCTTAAATAAACGTTCTACGATATAGATATTCGTTGAACTACAGTCATCCTAAGCATGCTGTTCCTGCTTGATTTTTTCCTGTAACATTTTGATCTGGTCGCGCAACCGAGCAGCCTCCATAAAATCCAATTCCTTGGCAGCTGCTTCCATTTTCTTCCGGTTATCACGAACTTTTTGTTCCAACTGGGCTTTGGTAAAATAGGTTGCTTCTTCTTCCGCTGCTTGTAGGTTGAGTGTTTCCTCGATGGCATAAACAGCTTTCGTTTTTCCTGATAATGCAGATTCAAGGCTTTTCTTTATCGCTGTGGGTGTAAGCCCGTGAATTGTGTTGTATTCCATCTGTTTGGATCGACGGTAGTCTGTCTCGTCCATTGTTTTCTGCATGCTTGCGGTGATCTTATCTGCATACAGAATAGCCAGACCGTTCACATTTCTGGCAGCACGACCGATAGTTTGGGTAAGCGATCTATTATTTCTTAAAAAGCCCTCTTTATCGGCATCTAGGATGGCAACCAGCGAAACCTCTGGTAAATCCAGTCCTTCCCGCAATAGATTCACTCCTATCAAGACATCAAAAACGCCACGACGTAGGTCTGACATGATTTCAACACGCTCCAGCGTGTCGACGTCACTGTGAATGTATCTACAACGCACGTTGATGCGGGAAAGATATTTGGTGAGCTCTTCCGCCATCCGTTTGGTAAGTGTGGTCACTAGTACACGTTCATCCCGTTCTTCCCGCAACCTAATTTCTTCCACAAGGTCATCGATCTGGTTTTGGCTGGGTCGCACTTCTATGATTGGATCCAGCAAACCAGTTGGTCTAATGATTTGCTCCACAACAATTCCCTCGCTTTTTTCAAGTTCATAATCGGCCGGTGTGGCGCTCACGTAAACCACTTGGTTTTGCAGTGCTTCAAACTCCTCAAATTTTAATGGACGATTATCCATAGCCGCTGGTAATCGGAATCCATAATCTACGAGGTTAACCTTCCTAGATCTATCGCCGCCGTACATGGCACCTACTTGTGGGACACTCACGTGGCTCTCATCAATCACCATTAAAAAATCATCCGGAAAATAATCCAACAGACAAAACGGCCTCGTTCCTGGCAATCTACCGTCTAAGTAACGACTATAGTTTTCAATACCAGAGCAGTAGCCTAATTCCCTGATCATTTCTAGGTCAAATTCTGTTCGTTCTTCCAGTCGCTTAGCTTCTAACGGTTTGCCTATTTCCTTGAAATAATCAATCTGTTTCACCAGATCTTCCTGTATAGCGTGAATTGCACCCTGCAGGCGGTCTGGAGAGGTAACAAACATATTGGCCGGGTAAATGGTGATCGTTTTATATTTTTCAATCACACGGCCATCGACTGGATTGAATCGCTCGATTTCTTCAATTTCATCACCGAAAAAATGAATCCTAAACGCAGTGTCGGCATAACTAGGAAATACATCCAGAGTATCCCCTTTGATGCGGAAATTTCCGCGATTGAACTCTGCGGTAGTTCTTGAATAAAGACTTTGCACTAGTTTCTTTAATAAATCCGTCCTTGCAATGATTTGATCCCTGTCGATTCTAATCACATTTTTTTGAAACTCAATTGGATTTCCAATACCATACAAACAGGAAACCGAAGCTACAACGATAATATCCCGACGCCCTGAAAGTAGAGAAGAGGTAGTGGAAAGACGCATCTTCTCAATTTCTTCATTGATGGACAAGTCCTTCTCTATATACGTCCCACTGGTAGGAATAAAGGCTTCTGGCTGATAATAATCGTAATAGGAAACGAAATATTCAACCGCATTATCGGGAAAGAAGGATTTGAACTCAGAATACAATTGTGCCGCGAGGGTCTTGTTGTGACACAACACCAGTGTGGGCTTCTGCACTTCCTCAACGACGTTTGCCATGGTAAAGGTTTTCCCACTACCCGTCACGCCTAGAAGTGTCTGGTAACGCTCGTTTGACCTTATGCCATTGACTAGTTTTTCAATCGCCTTCGGCTGGTCGCCAGTGGGTGAAAACTCTGATACTATCCTAAAATCCATAGGTTGTAAAAATAGATTTTTT
>JBBSPH010000216.1:0-4836 GCA_038258985.1 Flavobacteriales bacterium | reverse complement strand
CTAGGTTGACCAGCTCGTCTGTATTTTCAGGATGGCTTAGAGGAATGAGGATCTTTTCCTCGCTATTGGTTTCCTCGTCATTCGTTTCTTTTAGGGCAATGTTTCTCGCACCCTTTTGTGCGACGAACGAGGCAACGGTCCAGGTAAACAAAATCATAAGAATTGTCCCGTTCAACACATATTCATTGAGTAAACGAATGGGCTCACCAGTTTCAGTCTCTCCTAGAATAATGTTGTAACCCACAAGCACCGCTGCTAATGTTGCAGCTGCCTGAGCATTGCTCAGGCCAAAAATCAATCTTCTTTGGTCTCTCGAGAAATTAAAGGTTTTTTGGGTCAACCATGCGGCAATAAACTTTGCCGTGGTGGCAACAATGATCATGATTCCTGCGACTTTAATGGTTTCTAGATCCTTAAAAAAGACTTTATAATCAATCAGCATCCCTACGCCTATCAGGAAAAATGGAATAAATATGGCGTTACCGACAAATTCAATGCGATTCATTAAGGGCGAGGTGTGCGGGATTAGCCTATTGAGCGCCAGACCAGATAAAAATGCGCCAATTATAGGTTCAATACCTGCCAACTCTGCAAGAACGGCTCCTGAAAAAACCATGACAAGAACAAAAATATACTGCGATACGTTGTCATCAAACCGCTTAAAAAACCACCTCCCGATGATGGGAAACAAGAACAAAACGATAAGGCCAAAAAGGATAATAGAGACAGATAGCCTGATCCAGAATGCCGCATCCACATCTCCTTGCGAGACTCCTACCACAACCGCCAGAACTAGCAATGCCAGAGTGTCCGTTATCAATGTCCCACCCACCGTGATATTCACCGCAATGTTTTTAGCCACGCCAAATTTGCTTATTAAAGGATAGGCGATCAACGTATGGGAAGCAAACATACTTGCCAGCAGTACCGATGTAGCGATGGAAAACTCCAACACATAAAGACCAACTAAAATTCCCATAATCATAGGAATGCAGAAGGTGTATAAGCCAAAAAGAACACTCTTTTTACTGTTTTTCTTAAAGTCGCCCAGGTCAATTTCCAGACCTGCCAGAAACATAATGTACAAGAGTCCTGCGGTACCAGACAATATGATACTGCTATCGCGCTCCAGTAAATTAAGCCCATTGGTTCCCACCACGGCTCCTGCAATGATAAGCCCTAAAAGGTGCGGTATACGCAACTTGTTCAACGCTATTGGTACGACCAGAATGATGACCAGGATCAATAAAAATCGCAGGACTGGATCAGTGAGCGGCAGTACTGTATCAATGTTTAGAATTGCCATCATGCGCCTCTAGATAAAAATATCCTGAGTTTTATTTGAATTTCCCAAAAATGGAACCTGCCCAATGCGAGCGATAATAATGCCTGTGGCAAGTTTTTGGAAAAATCCATGGATAGAATTGTAGCCTATAAATCTACTCTAAAAATTGACTGGGCATTAAAACGATTTGATAAGAAGTTGAGTAATAACAATAATCTTATAGATTAGTTTTTACGCCTTTTAAATCCCTAAATATGCCCTTCACTTGTGGTAATAACAAGTTATTAAACTTCTTATGTAAACTTTTCATCTTATTGAACTATTATTTGTTGAAATGCCAGGAAATTTCTAGGGTGATTTGAATCTGGTGGTGGTTCGCTTTCGCGAAAGCGGACTTTCTCAAAAAGATTGTCAAATATCTATTCGTGCGATTTGTCCCGTAATTGAAAACTCACGTTTTATATATTCAAAACCGCAATCATTCTACATGCCCTGACCTTTATTAACTAGGAATACCTGATTTTCAACTACAATCCCGAAATTGCAGGAAAAGTCAATAATGATACCCGAACTTCACCAGCACTACGGCAACTTATTTGAACCTCAACTGCTGGTAGCCATTGAAGAAGTAGGTACCATCATGGAAGTTCCCGATGGTGAGGAGGTGATACGCCCAGGCCAGTATATCAAATCGATGCCGCTGTTGCTGTCTGGAAGCATCAAAATTTTACGGCCTGATGCTGACGGGAATGAACTGTTATTGTACTATCTGGAAAAAGGCGACACTTGCGCCATGACCATGACCTGTTGTCTGGGCAATACCAAGAGTGAAATTCACGCAGTGGCAGAAACGGCTACCAAACTCCTTATGATTCCTATAGCCAAAATGGAGGAGTGGTCGAGCAGCTTCAAGACCTGGCGCAATTTTGTGTTTAACAGCTACCATACCCGCATGATGGAACTACTGGACAGCATCGACAACATTGCCTTCAACAACATGGATGCACGGCTGGAGAATTACCTTACAGGAAAGACCAAGGTCATCAATAGCAAACACCTGTATACCAAGCACAAAGAGGTGGCAGAGGATCTCCACACCAGCCGGGTAGTTATCTCCCGCTTACTCAAAAAGCTGGAGAATCAGGATAAAATCAAATTGCACCGCAGTTTTATTGAAGTCCGGTAACATCTGTTACTCAGGCAATCCATTAATCCATGTAATTTTGTCCAGAATAAATGTCACAAATGGAATTACTGGAACTTATTGCATATCTCGGTGCCCTTTTAATAGGTCTGGTGCTGGGATTGTTGGGTGGTGGCGGTTCTATATTAACGGTTCCCTTGTTAGTATATGGTCTCGCGCTGGATCCAGTGATCGCGACGGCCTATTCCCTATTTGTGGTTGGCGCCTCCTCACTGGCAGGAGTGATAAAACACATTAAAAACCAGCGGATAGACTTTGGTGCTGCCGCACTATTTGCTGTTCCTTCATTTATCGCGGTGTATGCTACCCGCGCATGGATCATTCCCGCGATTCCTGAAGAATTGTTTACCCTTGGATCATTCATTCTCACCAAAGATCTGACAATCATGCTCTTCTTTGCGATGGTGATGTTGATAGCGTCCATAAGCATGATTAGGGATCAAAAAATAAACGATCAGACTATCCAGTCCAAACGTAATTATCTCCTAGTAATTCTGCAGGCACTGGCGATCGGCTTGATTACGGGATTGGTGGGCGCGGGTGGTGGATTCTTAATCGTACCCGCATTGATTTTTGTGGCTAGAGTTCCCGTAAAAAAGGCAATTGCGACCTCGCTATTTATTATTGCCATCAATTCCCTGATTGGTTTTATGGGTGATGTGCGTTATTTAGCTATAGATTGGTCGTTTTTACTGCCATTTACGGCAATAGCCGTCATTGGAATATTTATTGGCATACAATTGAACAGCCGCATTAACGCTACCAGACTCAAAAAGGGATTTGGATGGTTTGTACTGGCAATGGGAGTTTTTATCTTTATAAAAGAAATTATTGGATAACAATTTACCCTTTCATCATTAAACATCAAATGCTATGAAAAACATTATAAAAACCATTCTGTTCTCACTGGCAATCCTGTCTTTTTCTTCTATGGAAGCTCAAGAAACCATTGTGGTACAACAACTTTCTGCTAGCGAATTCAAGGCCGCCATTACCGGCAATGACGTCCAATTAATAGATGTGAGAACCGCAACAGAATTTGACCAAGGCTCCATCACCAATGCGATCAATATTGATTATTTCCAAGAGGCAGAATTTGCCACCGCTTTTGACCAATTGGACAAAGAAAGGCCCGTCTATATCTTCTGCCGTTCTGGTAATCGCAGTGCCAAGGCTGCTGTTAGGCTTCAAGAACTTGGTTTTACTGATGTTATAGAACTCAAAACCGGTTACTTGGGCTGGCAGGAAGAATTTGGCAATCAATAAAACATAGCCTACAAAACGAACGATTTTTAAAATCCTCAAAACCTACAAGATGACCATCAAACAATTTGAATACAAACCGCTCTCGCACTACTCCTATGCCATTGTTAGCAATGGTAAAATGGCGGTGATAGATCCAGAGCGTGATCCTGGACAGTATATCGCTTTCGCGAAAGCGAACAACGCACAAATCACTAGCATCATCCAGACCCATCCACATGCAGATTTTGTGAGTTCCCATCTGGAACTACACAAAACCACTGGCGCGACCATTTATAACAGCGAAAAATTGGGTGCAGATTATACGCACCAATCCTTTGATGATGGTGATAATATTGAGGTAGGTTCCATCACATTGAGCGCGATCAACACACCGGGACACTCTCCAGATAGTATCACCATCGTGGCCACAGACGGGTCTGAAACTGCTCTATTTACAGGCGACACCCTTTTTATAGGCGATGTAGGCCGGCCAGATTTACGAGAGAAAGCGGGTAACATGAAGGCAAAGCGTGAAGAACTGGCAGAGATGATGTTCCATACCATGCAACACAAGTTCAACGATTTACCTGACGATGCTGTCGTGTATCCAGCGCACGGCGCTGGATCGCTTTGTGGTAAAGAGATGAGCGATGCCGCCAGCAGTACGCTGGGTGATGAGCGCAAAAATAATTGGGCCTTTAAAAAGCAGACCAAGGAGGAGTTTATGGATGAACTGCTGGACGGGCAACCGTTTATTCCGTCCTATTTTGGCTATGATGTCGACCTCAACAAAAAAGGTGCAGCAAACCTAGAGCAAGCAATCAGCGCGGTTGAATTGGTTGAAAATACGACTGCAAGCGGTTTGATCGTCGATATGCGCGAGGAATCCATCTTTAAAAAAGGGCACTTAAAAAACAGTTTTAATATCCAGGCGGTTTCTGACAACGCCAAATTCGAAACCTGGCTAGGTTCAATTATTGAACCAAAAGAAAAGTTTACGCTAGTTCTTGATAACAAAGAAACCAAAGACAAACTCCTGCACCGCATAGCCAAAATAGGCTACGAAGCCCAGCTCAAAAAAGTAATCACGCTAGGCAGCAAT
>JBBSPH010000215.1:0-4848 GCA_038258985.1 Flavobacteriales bacterium | reverse complement strand
GCTTATCGTCGCTATTTACGAGTTGTATTAGATTGTTATGAAAAAATAGTTCGCTTTTTGCTTTTATTTTTTGCTTGATATTGGTGCGTACCTCTCCAGTGCGACTCAGTAATTTAAGTTGGTTATTGTCTGTAGTAAAAGCGATGTAGTCATCCGTTTCTTTACGGAAGTGTTTTGGGCTACTCGTTATAGCGCCACTACGCTTGTAATTGAAGCCTGAAACCTTATTCCCCTTGGAATCCAGTAAAGTAAGATCGTCACCAGTAGTGACCACAAACCTGTAATTGCGATCACTTTTATAATCAAACACGCTTAGCGGTTGTGTGATCGTGTTTTTTGTTGTGTAGGGAAACTTATCCACGTCTTCACCTTCTCTATCCAGTAAATAGAGACTCTTGGAAGTGGAAAATAACAATTGTTGTCGCTCATTTTTATAGACATCAACCGCGTTGATTCCACCCAGAATTTCAGAATCCAACTGCTTGCTCCAGTAAGGAGTTCCGTTGGCGGAAATTAAGGTGAGCTTAAGGTCTGAAGTTTGTATAGCTACATCCTGCGAATTGTTGAGGTGATTTGGAAATAGAAATGGGCCAGCAATTATTTCCTGCTCAGACTTGTAAGTGCCAATCTGTGCTACCAATGGCTGTGTACCTGCGCCGCCGGATGTTAAGGGAATGTACATTCTGTAGAAAGCGTAACTATCTTCATGCACATACTGGCTTATAATAGCCCTGCTCTTATCGGTATCCAGCTCGTTTAGGATTTTTTCATCTTCTTTTGACACATCAAATGTAGGAGCCTTCAGGCTTGAAACGTTCACCACTTTAAGTAGTGTACTGCTGTTGCTCATGCTTTTTCGGGCTGTTTGCCACCAGGGTTGGTTAGCGAGTGTACTACCATTCTCATAGCTGGATATCATTTCTTCAAGAATGGCGACGTCTGTAGCGAGAATTAAAAAGTTATCCAACAATGCTACTTGATCATAGGCGCCATCAATCAGTAGAGGATATAGTGTGCTTGTTTCTATAGGTTGTGACAAGGTATAAGTCAACTGATCGCGATAGGTAGACTTTGCGCTGCTAAGACTGTCTAGAGACATAAAAAATGTCTCATAGGGTTTTACGGTGAATGCCAGGGCATTCCCATTTTCTAGCTGAATCTCAGTGATTTCTTGAGAATTGGATAAGATTTCCTTGATATCTTTTGGAATTGCTGGAGCCCTATTGTAATAAGTAGTAAGGTTATTAATGAGGTTTTTTTCATCCGTATATGTGATGGAGGATATTGATTTGCTTACTGCCGGTGCAATCTTATCAGCCTGATTTTCTTGTGCATTCAAATTGTTATATAGCGCATGTTGTTGTTTAATGCTATCTCTATATACAATCAGTCCTTCCATATGTAGCGCATCCACATCCTTTTTGGCTTCTAGTTGATACCACTGTGCAAAATTACCTTGGTCAGCCTTGTTGCGTCCCATCATAAACTGGTAGAGCCACTTTTGATCTGTAGCTTTTATATAAAAACTAATGTCATTATGCGTTCGTTCAAATAATTTTTCAAAACTGGTGTCAAACACATAGTCTGCCACATCCCGTCGTATCAGACTTTCTAGGACCAGCAATGACGAGCTCGCCATGTGAATCCCATTTTTGTCTGCAGCATAATAATTAGAATTGGTTAGCGTGCGCTCCGTGATTTGAGTATCGTTGTAATCAATCGTGCCTTTAATTGAATTACTGTCAACATTGGCGGTGTAATCCTCTGTCAAAAGCGTTATGGCAACCTTGTTTTTGCCCTCTATGCTCAAAGCGATAAAGGAATCGCTGTCAAGGTCATAATTTTTAAGGAATGAACTAGCTTTCTCAATCTCCCTCATGCGGGTCAATCCCTGTAATTGGTCAAATAGTGGATTGTCTTTCAATAAATTGTCGAGATCCTGTACATCAGAAAGAGCTATGATTAATTTTGATTCCGTAGGGATACTGTGTACCAATGCATTTTCTACATAAACTTCCTCACCACAACCCGCCAAAAGTAGCACTGCCATCAATAAACCATAAACTTTGCTCATGCCTTCAAATTTTAACGCAAAAATACTGTTTACGCCCTAATAGCATTGATTTTGAGCAGGATTATATCGGGTGCGTTAATTAATTCGGCAGCAGTTTAAACGACTTTCTGTGGTGCTCTGTAATACCGTG
This sequence comes from Flavobacteriales bacterium, assembly GCA_038258985.1. Taxonomy (GTDB): domain Bacteria; phylum Bacteroidota; class Bacteroidia; order Flavobacteriales; family Flavobacteriaceae; genus Nonlabens. Next base: position 2,644 of record JBBSPH010000215.1, on the reverse strand, counting down.
TTTACGTATCGCTTCACGATGTTCCTTTGTGGGATAGCCTTGGTTTTTTGACCAATTATACTCAGGATGTTGAATGTCTAGCTCAGCCATATATTCATCCCTATAGGTCTTTGCCAAGATAGAGGCGGCTGCGATATGCAAATACTTACTATCTCCCTTGACAACTGTGGTAGCCTCGACCTCAGGATATGGATGAAAGCGGTTCCCGTCAACGGCAATGTGTTCTGGTTTTATGGTCAACCCATCAATAGCGCGATGCATGGCAAGAATGCTTGCATTCAAAATATTGATTTCGTCGATGGATTGCTGGTAAACATGTGCTACAGCATAACAAAGCGCCTCTTTTTCAATAACTTCCCGCAGATGGTTTTTACGCTTTCGCGAAAGCGTCTTGCTGTCCGTTATCCCTGCATATATAAAATCTGGCGGTAGTATTACAGCTGCAGCGGTAACAGGACCTGCGAGGCAACCGCGCCCAGCCTCATCCGTACCACATTCGATAAGTTCAGGAAATATTCTGGGAATTAAATGCAAGTTGTAAATCGCTTGTAGAATAAGCTCGTAAAACTAATCATATTCTTGTAGGTCAGGCTGAGAGAGTGAAAATATGTCCCGATTAAGTCAGATTAGAACTATAAATAAGCTGCAATTAATGTTGGTGAAGTCCTTCTTACTTGATTTTTTCTATAAAAAAGCTGCTCGTCCCTGCATCAGAAAGGTAAACTGCACCAGAACTGTTGGACCCACGTTTACATACAACGCTTAATCTTGTGTTTGCGGTAAGGAATAAGGTTTGTGTAAAGGAAATCGAGCCTCTTTTAGAGCCACCAACTGCCATTTCAGAGCTTTTAAAAAAAGGCCCAATTTCTACGTCATTTAAGGCAAGCCTAGCTTCTACTTGAGAAATCCCATTATTCGTAGGGTTTACTTCAATTGATAAATTGACTGTTATCTGATACCGGCCAGCTTCTTTTACATCAAGAAAACGTCGATTTATTGGGTTGCTGGCTGGGGTAGAGTTAGGTCTTTCGTAAGTCTGCGGAGCATCATTGAAAATTGGTAATGTAGATGGCAAACCAAAAACATCTGCCTTAGTCCCTGCAACTACATTTAGATTATTATCAGTGTGGTTGTTGGAATTAACAAACTTTGCCATAGACCCTATGGCTGCATTGAGTCGCTGCCATTTAGTTACTGTCCAGTAGTAATAACCTCTTTGAAGGTTCTCGTTTGTATTATATACTAATGTTCCTTTTCTTATTGTGGGTGGCAATGGGTTTGTAGTACTTAAATCTGTCAAAAACACCTTTGGTAAAAGTACACCAGACTTTTCCGTACCATCAAGGTCTTCCACATGAAGAACCGTTCCAATTGCAGGAGAATCAGTCCCTATTCCTACTTGTCCCGTTGCTATTTCACAGGTGCATAGTAATAACATTACCGCCAGCACAGAATATGGAATATTATAATGGACTGAAATCATTCTGTTTTCAATTAAAGAGTCTTTTGAATAAAAATAGTGGATGTGCCTAAAGATCTGAGTCTTACAATCCCTACATTTTCGGTTTTTGAGGCTTGGTGTCTTAAGGTTATAATTTGACCCGCGTTAATTTTTACGGATTGGGTAAAGGATAGGGAGCCATTATCGAAACTACCTGTTGCAGATGTCGTGTTCATTTCTGTACTACGGTATAACGGACCTCTATCTGCATCATTCACTCGTATACGTATATCAATTTCTGCCCTACTATTTCTCATCGCATCAGTTGAAGTGCCATATGTTCCTACTAACGATAATGCAACGGTTACCTGATAAATTCCTGTTTCATTTACCATTATGCCAGTGGTTCCATTGGCTTGATATAAAGTAGTGTTATCGTTAAATTCAGTACTACCTATAATTTGAACATTACCGAAAGCAACACTGTTGAGATTGCCTCCAGTTACCGCATCAGAAGGGTTTTTGAATTTAGCCATTTGACCAATATAGGCGTTGAATCTTACCCATGCTGTACCATCCCAAAAGTAATATCCCGACCCGGATGTGATATTTGTGTTGAAAACTAAAGTTCCTACTTCGGTACCTAACGGCAATGGATCGATTTTAAGTAGATCTGGTATGTCAGCTTCTGGCAAAACCACTCCTGATTTTTCATTGGGATCTTTTACCTCAAGTAAAAGGCCGTTTGCCACAGTATCGATACCTATACCAACTTGAGACATAGCACTAACTGTATAAAGCATAAATGACAATACAAGCCAAAATTTATTTTTTATTATCAGTTCCATAGTATCAATTGATCTTTATGATGTAAAATGAGCTGGGACGAGTTCTATTGAGATAAACTAAGTTGTCTCCACCTGCATTTGACCTATATGAAACTAAACTGATGACATCATCTTTTTTCAATTCTAGAATTTCAACAAAACTTACAGCTCCGTCATCGTCTTCGTCGTTCTTATTATCCTCCATTTCAGAACTATGCTGACGGGCTCCTGGATAAATGACGTTGTTATTACTATTTGTTACTTGTATTCTAATTTCAACAATATTATCATCAATTAAATCATCATCTTCTTGAGCTTCAAGACCTAAAGTAACTGCAATGCGGTATCTGCCCGCTGCAATTATTTTGAGATTTTT
>JBBSPH010000214.1:0-4854 GCA_038258985.1 Flavobacteriales bacterium | reverse complement strand
CAAATCTATCCGTAAATTCATTGACATAGCCTGCTTTGACCGCGGCCAACAGTCGTTCCTCGCTAGCACCTGGTCGTGGGAAAAGAATATTCTCCCGTATTGTTCCCTCAAAAAGAAACTCGTCTTGTAAAACTACTCCCAAGTGTTTTCTAAAACTAGCCAATTTGATTTTTGACATATCCTGCCCATCGATCGTGACCATTCCCTGCGATGGATTTAAAAAAGTGGCAGACAATCCTGCAATGGTAGATTTTCCGGAGCCTGAACTTCCCACTAGAGCGACAGTCGTTCCGGCCGTTGCAGCAAACGAAATATTGTGGATGACCTCCTTCCCCTTCTCATAGGAAAACGAAACATTGGTAAATTCTAAATCTCCCTTAAAGCTCTCCAATTCAATACTGCGCTCACCCATCTGATCTTCCGGCGTTAAATTCATAAGTTCTTCTGTCCTATCAAGCCCAGCGAGGGCTTCTGTGAGTTGGCTACCGATGTTGGACATTTGCACGATAGGCGCAATCATAAAACCCAACAATATGGTGAAGAATAAAAATTCTCCAACGGTCATGGTTCCCTCCATGATAAAATAACCACCTATACCCATGATCCCAACCGATGCTAATCCCAGCAAAAACGTCGCACTACTAGTTACCACCGCCGTAGCGGTGAGGCTTTTTTTCACGTTTTGATAGAGCAGATCCACGCCTTCTTCAAAAATCTTGTTTTCCTGCGCCTCAGCGCCAAAACCCTTGATCACTCGAACACCAGACAGCGTTTCGGTCAATCGACCTGTTACATCTGCGCTTATTTTCCCTCGGTTTCTGAAAATTGGTCGAATGTGTTTGAAGGCCTTGAGCGCCACAAAAGCGAAAATCGCTACCGGTAAAAACACAAACAAGGTCATCAACGCATTGATCCTAATTAGCAATACCAGCGAGATAATAGCAGTGATCGTACCTCCCACCAGCTGCACCAGTCCCGTGCCTATCAGGTTACGGACACCTTCTACATCATTCATGATGCGGGAAACCAGCGCACCAGACTTGGTATTATCAAAAAAGCTAATGGGCAATGACAATACCTTCTTTTGAACCTGGACCCGCAATTCTGATATCAGATATTGCGCCTGTACGCTCAAGATAATGGTCAATAAATAGGAAGTTGCTGCCTGTACCAGCAGGGCAATACCTACCAGCCAGAGCAAATCATAGAGTGCTGGAAAATCCTTGTTGGGGATCACCTCATCGATAAGCGCCTTGGATTTCCACGGCAGCACCAGGCTCGCCAGTCGGCCTATCACAATAAGTACCAAACCTATAAAAACCAGCTTACGGCGTGGCCAGATAATGCTTTTAAAGGCAGATTTTAAAGTGACCTTGCCAGTTGTAGTCGAATTTTCTTTCATGGTTCACAAAGATAGATGGTGTAATGGAGTTGTGCTGTTTTCGCTTTCGCGAAAGCGAAATAAAAAAGTTCCTACAGTGCAAATTCAACTATTGAAGCGTTGTACAAAATGCATCTTGCTATCAACACCCCATTAAATTGGCTGTCAATCAAATATAGATAAAATTACTTTCAGTTCTATTTTGAACGCTAAAGAATTTCCTTCATTCCGAAAAATTCGCTGGGTCATTCCAACAATACGATTGTAAAAAATATTATCGCATGTTTACAGTGATAGCGTGCATCTTGTATGAAAAAACTGTATCTATTTCCGTTCATCGCAATAATATGACTAGTCATCCGTTTTGATTGCAACTAAATCCCTAAACTAGTTTACATGAAAACAATTAAAATTTTAATGTTCGCATTTGCAGGCCTCTCCCTCGCCTCGTGTGAAAACGAAAGCATCGACGATGCAAATTCACAATCTGACAACCTCCCTACAGTTCAAAAGAACTTTGAAGGTTCCATGATCCAGGTGGAAGATCTGGGCAATGGTACGTATGGATTTGGCGACATGCTGTTTACCGAAGACCAATTCTCTCCTGCAGATTTCAAAGTAGATCCATTTGCGGCACCGGAAGTGGACATTTCAAAGCTCAATCAAGGCCGTGGCGTGCGCAAATGGAGCAACAACACTGTTGTTTACTCCATTGAGAGCAATCTCCCAGCTTCGGTGCTTAGTGAATTGCAGGCCTCCTTCAATGAATGGAGCAGCAAGACCAGTATACGCTTTAAGGAACGCACCAATGAGACAGAATATGTACGCATCTTGAGCAACGGCGATTCCTGTAACTGTGGATCTGCCTACCTGGGCGTGGTCAACTTCAATGGCTTTATAGGTACTCTTTCACTAGGAAGTAGGTCCACTAAAAGTGTGATCACTCATGAGATAGGCCACACCCTGGGCTACACGCATGAGCAGAATCGCGCCGACCGTGATCAATTTATCAATGTATTGTATGAAAATATCCAGGAAGGTGGCAGAGACCAGTATTTTGTTGCCGATGGGTCTAGTACATTGACCAACACACTCGACTATGATTCCATCATGATGTATGGATCGGGAACTTTTGGAAACGGGAATGGTCCTACCATGACTCGCAAGGACAATGGGCAACCCGTACGTGGTTTTAGCTCTTCATTGACTGCCCTTGATATTGAAGGAACCAACAATGCCTATCCAGGCGCTGTTACTCCTCCCGTAGAACCAGCAGATATTTGCGATGGCGTAGAACCTTACCGTTACCGTCGTTATAACATAGGTGATCGCGTAACTTCTCAAGGGTTTTTATTTGAGAGAGAGCGCACTCGATGGAGACAAATAGGCCCTTGTGGTAACTAATATTGTCTGACTTTTTATTTGAAGCCCTGCTAATAGCAGGGCTTTTTGATTTTGGTTTTTCAGCGGGACACTTGGCTTGGTTTTGCCTCTGCTGTTAATTTTAATTACCGCAAATACACTACCGTCAATACAAACCATAGCTTCTAAAAAATTGAGTCCCTTTGAATGACTTAAAAAGTCTTTCCCATATATTTATCCGCACTAAGCAACTGCCATGAAATATCTATTGAACATTTTTATTTTACTTTTTTGTATCACCGCTTTTTCTCAGGAAAACAGAAAAATGGAACAGTTAAGTGATTCATTGAATCTGTTGTATAGCAACTACTTTGAATTGCTCAAATCTTCTAAAAAAATGGATACGGTAGCCTCGAAACTACAGCGGCTGGATGTCAAATACACTTCATTTGAAGACCTAATAGGAAACAATCAAAAAGAGATCAAAAAGTTATCGGATAAGAATTACAATCTCAATGAAAGCTTATTGAAACAACGCAGGAATAAAATTGTGCTTACCACCGATTTTGTTTTTGCGGCAAATGCTAGTCTTAACGCGATCAAGCAACTGGATGCTACCAGCGCCTATCTTCTCCAGATATCTACCTTGAACAATCCCAACAACACAGAGCTAGGTTTCTCCCTAAGCACACAAATGAACTTGCTGTTAGAGCAGAATATTATCAAGGGGAATAACAAAATCAACGGTGTCAAAAAAGGTAAGTTCTTAAGCTTTGTGGATAATATCATCAAATCGCCTATTTCAGAATTTGTCTCTAGTGCAGTTCCTGTGGTTAGCTCCATCAAATCGGTCATCGATCTGGTGATGAATAGCGCACTGGGCGGTAAAGATGTCTCTATCGATAATATTGTCGCACTTAAGGATTCATTAAAGGATTACGTCCAACACTACGAAGGCCTTGCACAAGCCCAGGCCAACTTTGAACAGAATTTGGACAATCTCGACGTTAGAAAAGAAAGCTTGGTCCTCTTGCTTACCCAGTTCACACAAGAGCGTGTCAATACCTTAAGTCCCAACGAAATCTCACAGGATGATATTGAAGCCACTACGCTCACAATGCTAATTAATGAACACTATAGTTCCCGCAAGGTAGGTGCGTTGGTCGACGATAGAATCGCCTTTAACAAACGTACTGGTGCAGAAAATTCTTCTGACCAGCAACTAGTTTATCCAGAATATGCCATGAATCAGGCTAAATTCATAAGAGACGAGATCGAATCCCTAAGCAAAGAGTACATCTCCATCTATGCATCCCACCAGGCAGAATTGAATAAGGTGCTGACCAGTAGCAAGAAGATTGGAAACGCCACAAAAATTGATGAAAAGTTACAACAGCTAAAAAACGGATTAGGCCTAGTGAAGATATCATTTCAGGATAACGTCAATATCGCAAAGCTAAATGAGGAATTTACCGATCTCACCAGAATTTGATTTTGCAGTGATGATTGATATTCTCAAGTAGGTGAAAGTTGAATCGATCTAAATGAACTACGGGAAAATTAAAAAGGTAGTTAAATTAAAATACCATGAAAAGCACGCATCTTATCGCGATTCTATTTGCCTTTTTGTTTATGCTTAGTTGTAATCAAAAAGAAGAGCAGGTTACGGGTGATCAATTCTCCATCGTAGAAAAACAAAAGGCTGAAGACACGCTTACCAAGCACCTCAAACCCTTTGATGCGACCTTGCCCACCATCGGTTTATTAATGTACAACGGGGTGCTGCAATCTGAGGTAATCGCAACATCAGATGTCTTTGCAAAACCTAGCGATGCCGGTGTACAACTGTTCAACGTCATCACGATTGCAGAAACAATAGATGCGATTACTACAGAAGAAGGCATGCGCTTTGTCCCAGATTACACGTTTGACGATGCGCCAAAACTCACCGCGTTGTTTGTTCCCAGCGCCTATGATATGTATGCACAGGTACACAATCCAGCGATCGTGGAATTTATCAAACAGCGGGATAAGGAAACCAGTTATACAGTCAGTAATTGCGCTGGCGCCCAGCTTATAGGAGAATCCCACATTGCCGATGGCCGCAAAAT
>JBBSPH010000213.1:0-4861 GCA_038258985.1 Flavobacteriales bacterium | reverse complement strand
AATTTCTTGACGAGCAATCCACTATTTTCAAGGCTAGACTTGCAGAAAATAAAGAACCCGCTCCAGCCACAATCAAACAATAGGCATTGTCTTTTGCAACACAGGACAGCCATCTTCTCTGACTTTAAATACCTAGTTTTGGGAGCAAATTTTCGCCTAGATATTATGAAACATATTGTTACCCTTGCTTTTTTTTGCCTTTCGTTGACCGTATCCGCTTTTGCTAGTGACGGGAAAAATTTAGATGAAGTTCGCTTATGTACTTCGACTTCTCCCTGCATTAACTTCAGTGTGGTTGGACTCCCTGAAAGCGGAACTCCTCTACTGCACAAATACTATTTATCTGTATCAAATGTGACCTATAGTTTTAAAGTGAAAGCTCTACAAATGGTCTCCCGTTACTTTATTGACGATTTAGAAGATGTTCTCAACGAGCGATTGGATCAAAAAATGAAACTGGGCAACCCAGATGATCTTGCAGATTTGAAACCCATACTCAACCGGTACTTTTCTAAACGTGTTGGTTTTAAGGTTGATGGGAACGATGCAATTCCAAAGGTGATAGGTGCAGAATACGACGTGGATCAAATCGTTATTTATCTTGAGATTCCCGCCGCACAATCACCAACCACGGTTGAGGTAAGCAACAAGTCGCTTATGGAAATTTTTCCTGAACAAAAAAACCTTACTCATTTTAAGATCAACAACGAGCGTAAATCCATCTTGAACAGTGCGGAAACTCCCACGGATCGCGTAAAGTTTTAAGGAATTGTTTTACAGTGCTTTCTTTATTCTTAAATTAGCGGCAACTAGAAAAACAACTTACTTAATGAAAGCAATTAAATTTTTGTTCATCAGTATGATGCTTGTCTCTTTCGGTTCCTTTGCACAAGAAGCACCTAAAGAAGAAAAAGCACCAGAACACTACAACGAGAACAAATTCCGTCAAATGTATCAGGAGTTCGCGACTCCCAACGAGTACCGCAGCGCCAGCGGCGCACCAGGCCCAGCCTACTACCAGCAACGTGCTGATTATGAAATGGACATACGCCTGGACGATGCAAACCACCATTTGTACGGCTACGAAACCATTACCTATACGAACAAATCTCCAGATGTTCTTGACTATTTATGGGTGCAACTGGATCAAAACATGCGGGCTAAAGATTCCAAATCTCCACTGATAGAAACAGGAAGAATTGATCCTTATGCTACTGCAGAAGGTTTTGCAGGATCATTTTTGAAAGAACCATTTGATGGCGGCTTCAATATTAAGAAGGTTTTGGACAGTAGGGGTAATCCCTTAAAATACACGATTAATCAAACAATGATGCGTGTAGAAGTTCCTGGATCATTAGAATCAGGTAAAAGTTTTGAATTTGATATCGAGTGGGATTATAACATCAATGATCACGTTGATGGTCGCGGTAGAAGTGGTTATGAGCAGACTCCTGATGGGAACCGCTCTTACGTAATCGCTCAATTCTACCCGCGCATGGCCGTTTACAATGATGTCGAGGGATGGCAAAACAGCCAGTTCTGGGGACGTGATGAATTTGCATTGCCATTCGGTTCTTTTGAAGTGAACATTACCGTGCCTTCTGACCACTGGTTGGACGGGACAGGAAGAATCACCAACATGAAGGATGTGTATTCTAAGGAAGAAATGAACCGCTATGAGCGCGCTATGAAATCCTATGATAAACCAGTGATCATTAGAACACAGGAAGAGGCAGAGAAGTTAGCTGAAGGAAGTGCAGAAACCACACAAGGAACTAAAACTTGGAAATTGAAGGCAGATTTCGTTCGGGATTTTGGATGGACATCGTCTAGAAGATACATTGCAGATGCAATGGCAGTAAAAGTGGGACAAAGCGATGTAATGGCTGTGTCCATTTACCCTCCAGAAGGAAATCCTCTATGGGAACAATGGTCTACGTACGCTGTTGCCCAGACCTTGAAGTCTTACTCTAGAATGACGTTTGACTATCCTTACCACAAAGCAATATCTGTTCATGCCAAAAACCAAGGAATGGAATATCCTATGATTTGCTGGAACTACGGTCGTCCTGAGCCAGACGGCTCCTATTCTGATCGTGTTAAGTTTGGAATGATTTCCGTAATTATTCACGAGGTAGGACACAACTATTTCCCTATGATCGTCAATAGTGACGAGCGTCAGTGGACATGGATGGATGAGGGGTTAAACACTTTTGTACAGTACGTTACTGAGTTAGATTTTGGCGAGAACTATCCAGCAGCACTTAAAGGTGAGGCAAATCTAGACGCCTACCCAGCACGCCGCGGCCCAGCAGCAGCCATTGTTCCTTACATGGGCGGTGACCAGCGCTATATTGCGCCTATTATGAGCAAGGGATTGAATACGTATCAGTTCGGTTCTAACGCTTACGCGAAACCTGCTACTGGACTAAACATATTGCGTGAAACAATCATGGGAAGAGAATTGTTTGATTACGCTTTCCGTACATACTCTAACCGATGGATGTTCAAGCACCCAACACCAGAAGATTTCTTCCGTACCATGGAAGATGCAAGTGCAGTGGATCTGGATTGGTTCTGGAGAGGCTGGTTCTACTCTACCCAATACACAGACATGGCTATAGGTGATGTAGAGCGTTACTACGTTTCAAATGAGATGAACAAGGAAATGAAAGAACTTGCAGCAGCGCGTAACATCCCGTTAGATCGTTTCCAAGGACTGGTATATATGGTCAAGGAAGGTTCTGATGATTACAAGCCAGAGATGAAAGGCAAAGATCCTAAAGAAAACGCCGTTGCGTTAAAGGAATATTTGATGGATAACTTTACGCCGGAAGAAAGAGCGATGATGAAGAATCCTAAATTCTTCTACCAAATCACTGTAGATAAGCCAGGCGGACTCGTAATGCCTATTATTATTGAGTATACCTATGCTGATGGCACTACTGAAATGGTTACACACCCAGCTGAAATCTGGAGATTGAACGACAAGCAAGTTACCTTGAGTAAAGGAACTTCTAAAGAGATTGTGAAGGTTGTTATCGATCCAAATCTAGAAACTGCAGATGTTGATGTTACCAACAACACATGGCCTAAAGAAGCATCCGTTGACAAGTTTGAGGAAATGAAGAACTAAGAATTCATTTCAAAATAAATACAAAGCCAGATTCACAATGAATCTGGCTTTTTTATGTTTGTACATCATGAATCGAATATTATCACATATACTTTGCTTTCTATTGGTATTTGGGTTGTTATCCTGCGAGGATATCTTACTAGAAGACAATATGCCTATTGTCATTGAAGAACCTGTTGATGCACTGGTCCGGTTGTCAGAAATTACGGTTGCTCCTAATGCAAACGCCACACCGCTTCAAACCATAAACTTTACGTACACGGATCAACTTTTGATGGAAGAGGTCAATTTTACCGGAGAAAGAAATGTCAGGTTTAGCTTTAACTATGCTGCAAACAATCAATTGACTCAAATAGAAAAAATGGAGTCGGGAACACTCACCACCCAGCTGATTAACTACAGCAATAATCTAATCACCATCTCACAAACCAACTTGGACAACACGCGATTAATTACGGAACTGCGCATAGATTCCCAAAACAGAATCAACCAATCTACATCCTTCACCGTAAACACTACCGGAAACCGAACCCAAATAAACCGCTTTCAATATTTCTATACCGAGAACTTCAATGTATCCAGGATTAATAAGCTGAACTCCAGCAATAATTTGGAACGCTACTCGGAATTCACCTATTTCTTCAACAATAATCCGTTTCAGGATATGAATGATATGATTCGGTTTTTGGTGTTTGAAGACTTTACACCCTATACTCGTTACCTTCCTCTTACCCGCACCGATTTTGACCGTGTTGGAGCAAATTTCGCGCAAGCGAGATCAATACAATATAACTACACCTTGCAGCCAGATGATTTTCTCAGTGAAAGGAGCGTGGAAATTACCACGGGCGGGAATCAGGAGAGCATGGTAGAATTCTACAAATACCTGCCTTAATTAACGCTCCCATTCTACACAGATAGTGACTGGATTGTATATTTGCAGCATGTTTTCACTGCCACTTTTTATAAGTACTCCAGAAATGATGATCGTTGGACTGGTCATTATATTGGTTTTTGGGTCGGATAAATTGCCCGAGATTGTTCGTGGTATAGCCAAGGCTATGAAAACAGTGCGCAACGCAACGGACGATATTAAGAATGAGATCTCAAGATCTGCAGACGAGCATGGGTTCTCTCAAGACATTAAGGAAATTACCAAACAGATTGAACAGGTCAAGGACCAGATCGAGGACGGCGGTTCCATCAAACGGAAATTCTAATGTGGGATGACCTGGTCCAGATAGACCTAGACATTTTTAGTTTTTTCAACGGATTGTGGATAGGCAAATTCACTGAGTTTTGGATTTATGTCACGCAAATAGAACATTGGTTCACACTGTATCTCTTTTTCTTTTATTTATTGTATAAATCCACCAGCTGGAAAAAAGGAATAGCCAGCATAGGGATGGTTTTGACGACAGCAGTTTTCACCTTATGGCTCACTGATCTAGTCAAAAATTTTGTGGAGCGATTGCGCCCTAACAACGAGCCTAAATTAGTTGAAACCATTAATGCACTACAACAACCAGAAAATTTCAGCTTTTGGTCGGGACACAGTGCAGTGAGTTTTGCAGCAACAACGATAGTCGTATTGCTGTTACAGCATTACAAACCCTCCAAGTGGTATTATCTGTTCTACATCTGGCCCATCACATTTGCCTTATCCAGACTATTTGTAGGTGTCCACTACCCGGCCGATGTTACCGTGGGTATGATCGTCGGGTT
>JBBSPH010000212.1:0-4886 GCA_038258985.1 Flavobacteriales bacterium | reverse complement strand
GTGGCAAAATCTAAACTTTCCAATCCCAAGCCGTGGGAAGAACTGCTGGATGATAAAGCATTCAAAAAGCAACTCACGGCAGATATTCTAGAACGATACATCCTGCAGCAGCGTTGGTATGGAGGGAAGAGCAGCACGCTTAAATATTTGGAAATCAGTGAGTTTTTTACCATTGCCCATAAAAGTGACCATTTTTATGGATTGTTGTTGGAAGTCAATTTTAAGGAAGCCTTTTACCAACATTATTTCTTACCGCTGGGATTTGTCGTAGACAAAACTGCAGCTGGCGATGGTTTGATTTGCCCGATTACTTTGGGTGACAAGAATGGCTATCTGGTTGATGCACTTTATTTGGATAGTTTCAGAAAAGTGTTGTTTGAAAAAATTATTGAATCCCAGCCAGTAGAAGGTTTGGGGACGATCGCATTCCATGCGGGAGTTGATCTCCAGGAAACAGCCTATGAATCCAGCCGATTCCTAGAGGCAGAGCAGTCCAATACCAGCATTATCTTCAACGATCGCCACATCATCAAGTTTTTCCGTAGGATTTATAGTAGCACTAATCCAGATTACCAGATTTGCCGGTATCTCACAGAACAAACCAGCTTTGATAGATCGCCTACCTACACGGGCTCCATCAATTTGAATATCGTAAAGCAGCACGATGTCACGCTGGCGTTGATGCAACGCCTAGTGCGCAATGATGGTGACGGGTGGGAGTGGATGTTAGGAGAATTGAAACGTGTATTTGGTACGCTTTCGCGAAAGCGAATTGATATCACCACCTTGCCCGACATCAAATTATTTGATCGCATCAAATTGCACAAAGTGCCTCACGAGATTGTAGACTGGACAGGATTGGACTTGTTGAAACGCATACGCACCCTAGCGTTGCGTACCGCAGAATTTCACGTTGCCATGGCTGGCGAGCGCAACGATCTAAAATTTACCGCAGATAAATATAACGGTGATTACAACGTCTGGCTAAAAAACAGATTGTTGTATATGTTCCAAAACCGCCTAAATACGGTAGAAAACAACCTCCATAAATTAACCGGTGAAGCGCTGGTACTAGCAAAGGAAATGCTGGAGCGCAAGAATGAGATCCGTGCGCGGTTTATAGAATTTGACTGGCACAAAATGAAGGGCGAGCGCATACGCATTCATGGCGATTACCATCTGGGACAAGTGTTGGTCGATGATCAGGATTTTTATCTGCTTGATTTTGAGGGCGAGCCAGAGAGTACGATACGCGATAGAAAAGTGAAGCAAATGCCGCAAAAGGATTTGGCCGGGATGTTCCGTAGTTTTCATTACGCAATTTATTCCACCATCTTTGACCATGGTGAGGCTACCGGGAAATCAAAAGACGACCTTTACGCTGCCGGCGAATTGCTATATAAATATTTCATTTCCATATTCTTAGATACTTATTTGCATCATATCCACAACCATAACCTGAATATCGGGTATCAAAAGGAAGTCAATTTCCTGCTGCAGTTTTGCTTGTTGGAAAAAGCGATTTATGAATTGGGGTATGAATTCAACTCCCGACCCAGCTGGGCCATCATTCCCTTGCGTGGTATCCAGAGCATTATGAACCACAAGCAGCAAAAGGTTTGAAATGAAGGTTCAAGGTTCAAAGTTCAAAGTTCAAAAAATAAGAATAAACCTAAAGATCCTGAACTCATAAGTTCTAACTTTTAATCCCAAATCTCAAATCCCAAAATCATTATTCTGAACTCTGAATTCATAACTTAAGCCCTAATCCCAATTCATTAGATTAACATTCAATAAATCGCTATGTCTACCGTACAAACCCATTCTCTATTTACAGATTTCGATATTGACCTATTTAAATCTGGCAAGCACTATCGATTGTACGAGAAATTCGGATCGCACATATTGGACAAGGATGGCATAAAGGGAACCTATTTTGCGGTTTGGGCACCCAGCGCTAAATCAGTTAGCGTCATTGGAGATTTTAATTTTTGGGTAGAAGGTGAGCATCAGTTACAAGTGCGTTGGGACAGCAGCGGGATTTGGGAAGGATTTATTCCTGGAGTTGAGCACGGTGCGACCTATAAATACAAGATACACTCGAGTCACAACGATATAAAAACAGAAAAGGCAGATCCATACGCAAGACGCTGTGAGCATCCACCTAAAACAGCAAGCGTTGTATACAACTATCAACCAGCCTGGCGTGACAAAAAATGGATGGAAACAAGAGCTAAACACAACGCGCTGGATGCACCTTATTCTGTTTATGAAGTGCACTTGGGCAGTTGGAAGCGTAAGATCGAGGAGGACCGTAGTTTGAGTTATCTGGAATTGGCGGTAGAATTGGTCGCTTACGCGAAAGCGTTACACTTCACCCACATAGAGTTTATGCCCATCATGGAATATCCCTACGATCCATCCTGGGGCTATCAGTTGGTGGGATATTTTGCGCCCACCTCGCGATTCGGGTATCCGGAAGAATTTGCCCAATTGGTGGACACTATTCACAATGCAGGAATGGGTGTGATCCTTGATTGGGTTCCTTCCCATTTTCCTGAAGACGCGCACGGTCTAGGATTTTTTGATGGAACAGCTTTATACGAGCATCCCGATAGAAAACGAGGATATCACCCAGACTGGAAATCGCTAATCTTCAATTATGGACGTAATGAGGTCAAGAGTTTCTTGATTTCCAACGCGTTGTTTTGGATGGACCAGTACCATATTGACGGCCTGCGGGTAGATGCCGTGGCGAGTATGCTGTTCCTGGATTACTCTAGGGAAGAAGGCGAGTGGGAACCCAACATTCACGGTGGCAGGGAAAACTTAGAGGCGATGGCATTCCTGCGGGAGATGAACGAGGCGGTGTACCTCAATTATCCCGATACGCAAACCATTGCCGAGGAAAGCACTAGTTTTCCAATGGTCAGCAAACCAGTTGCTATAGGCGGTCTAGGGTTTGGGATGAAATGGATGATGGGCTGGATGCACGATACGCTGGAATATTTTAAGAAAGAACCTATCTACAGACGTCACCACCAGAATGATTTGACATTTTCTATGACCTATGCGTTTACGGAGAATTTTATGCTGCCATTGTCCCATGATGAGGTGGTGTATGGCAAGAGTTCCATTATAGGCCGTATGCCCGGTGATGCCTGGCAAAAATTTGCTAACCTTCGATTGCTGTATAGTTATATGTTTACCCATCCTGGCGGGAACTTATTGATGATGGGATCAGAATTCGGCCAGCACGACGAGTGGAAATTTGATGGTAGCCTCGACTGGCATCTTACAGAATTTGCAGATCATAAAGGGATTTTAAACACCATTACAGATCTCAATAAGTTGTATAAAAATCAGCCAGCACTGCATGAGTTACAGTTTGACGCCGCTGGATTTGAGTGGATCTCCCATGAAGATGCTGACAATAGTGTTATAAGTTATGTGCGGAAAGGGAAAGACTCTCAAGTAATCGTAGTTTGTAATATGACACCCGTACCAAGAGAAAATTATAGAATCGGTCTACCGGCAATGGGCAATTATAAAATTCTCTACAATAGCGATGAATCAAAATACGGTGGTAGCGATTTCAAAATCAAGAAATCCCTTACTGCCCAAAAGGAGAACTGGCAATACCGTGAGCAGAGCGTGGAGTTGAATCTGCCGCCGTTGGGTGTTTTGGTGTACGGGATATAGTATATAGGTAGGGTTTCCTAAGGGCAGACTTAAGTCTGCCCTCAGGAAACCTACTACTCGTTAAACTCAACACAACCTTCCCGCTATTTCTATAGACTTATTCTACCTTCAAGAAAAACAAACAAGCATGAAAAATCTAGGATTACTAGCTACATTACACGCAAAACCAGAACAGGCAGATACCGTCAAAAACTTTATCAAAGGAGCTGTTGATCTAGCCAAAAAAGAAGAAAAAACGCTCACTTGGTATAGCTTTCAAATTGACGATACAACTTTTGGGATCTTTGATTCCTTTGCAGATGAGTCTGGTCGTGAAGCGCACTTGAATGGTGAGATTGCCGCAGCCTTAATGGGAAAAGCCGATGAATTGCTGTCGCAAGCGCCAGACATCAAGAAGATCGATATTTTGTCTGCCAAGTAAAAACCCGAGTTCTCAAAAATTAATTCAAAACAGTATACAATGAATATCACATTAAAACATGCACAAGCCATTATCGAAAAAGCAATGGCTAAAGCAAAAGAAATAAATACCAAAATGAACATTAGCGTTGTAGATGCTGGAGCTAACCAGGTAGCTTTTGTACGCATGGATGGCGCATGGTTGGGAAGTGCAGATATTGCACTTAAAAAAGCAAAAACTGCTCGTTTCTTTGACATGCCAACTGGCGAGATAGGAAAGTTATCCCAACCGGGAGAATCGCTTTTTGGGATTGAACATTCCAATGGCGGCTTAATATCCTTTCCTGGTGGTGTTCCCTTGAAAGATAAGGAAGGCAACATTATAGGTGCAGTAGGAGTTAGTGGCAGTAGCGTTGAGGATGATCATACCGTTGCAACCGCGGGAGCATCGGCTATTTAATTTTACTTAATATTTTAATCAAAGTCCATTCTAAACGAATGGACTTTTTTTGTGATCACCGTTATCCTCAGTTTTTAAGACAGCTCACCACACGTTAAGGTTATTTGAATTGGGATTTTTGTAGGATAAATCAGAGTGCTTCTTCCTTATTTTTCAAAAAAAAGTAACATGAACACTATCCGAATTGCATTATTAACTTTATTCACTGCAGCGATAACCAGCTGTGGACCTAAGGTGACCACACTTAAACCAACGAACGACAACCTTAATAAATACAGTAGTTTCTCCTACCTGCCCAACTCGAGTATCAATATGCCGGACAAGG
>JBBSPH010000211.1:0-4903 GCA_038258985.1 Flavobacteriales bacterium | reverse complement strand
TTTTTCGAAAAAGTTTTCGGAATAACGTAGTATTTACTTATCTACTAGTGGGCCCAAGTCAATAACCACGCTATTCTGTATGATTGGATACCTATTTCTGGACTTTTGTTATGGATTGTTCAGTTAGTTTTAACATATCTCAAATTATTGATGGCGACACTCTCAAACAAATCGCAAACGTTGTCGAAAAATTTGAAGTGTGAATAGAATAATCCAACTAAAAATTAAACTATGTCGAACAAAAATTTGAAAGGATTTCTAAAATCCAGCTTACTACTTATTGCGCTGTTAGGTTCTATTGTCGTGCATGCTCAAAATACAACGGTCTCTGGAAAAGTTTTAGGAGCGACTGGGGAAGAACTTTTAGGCGTGAATGTATTTGTCAAGGGAACTCGCATAGGGACTACTACAGATATTGAGGGTAACTATTCCCTTAATATATCCTCACAAGATGCGATTTTAGTATTTAGTTATGTCGGTTTCTCAACGCAAGAACTAGCCGTTAATGGTCAAACCAATATAAACGTAACCTTAGAAGAAGATCTTTCATTTCTTGACCAAGTTGTTGTGGTGGGTTATGGAACTGCCAAAAAAAGTGATTTGACGGGATCTGTGGTATCGGTAAAATCTGAAGAGTTGAATGCATTTCCTGTATTAAATGCGGAACAGGCATTACAAGGTAGGGCTGCCGGAGTCTCGGTACAATCCAATAATGGCGGAGAACCAGGAACACCTATATCCGTAAGAGTTAGAGGAAATACCTCTATAGGCGCCGGTAGTGGTGCTCTTGTTGTGGTTGATGGCTTTGTTGGGGCAACCTATCCTCAACAAGCCGATATTGAATCGGTAGAAATATTGAAGGATGCATCTGCAACTGCTATTTATGGATCGCAGGGAGCAAATGGCGTTATACTAGTGACCACAAAAAAAGGTCGCATAGGTAAAGTATCGGTTGAGCTTAACAGTACATACTCTGCACAATCTACATCTGAACAATTGGATCTATTGAATGCAGATCAATTCGGAGATTACCAAACAGCGATATCTCCTAATTATCTAAGAGGACCAGCAGATACTGATTGGCAAGACCTTATATATCAAAGTGGCTATACTCAAAATCATAACTTATCATTTTCCGGTGCAACGGAGGAGGTGAACTATTACGTCTCTGCTAATTATTTTGATCAGGAAGGAGTAGTTATTAACTCTGGTTTTGACCGATTCTCTATACTAGGTAAAGTAGACGCCCAGGTTACCGACAAGTTGAAATTAGGAGTTAACATTTTTACATCCCGCGGGAACAAAGAAGGTGTTAGTACACAGGCATCCACAGGAGGAACAGGTAGCGGTGACGTTATCTCTATAGCTTATCGTTTTGCACCTGATTTGGGTATTGTCGATGAAGATGGTGTCTTTACCTTCAACTCGGTCGGTGATGATGTAGATAATCCATTTGCTATTGCCACACTCTCAATTGATGAAACCAAAACAGATAATTCTCGTATTAACACTTATGCAGATTACTCATTAACAGACAATCTGTCTGTTAAATCTGTTTTTGGATTTAGTACACGTAATGAAACTAGAGGCACTTACCAACCTTCATCGTTAACAATTGCAGGAGCTAACGGCGGTTCAGCTAGCATTTTAAGCGGAAAAAGAACGAGTTTATTAAGTGAAACTTACGTCACATATAAAAAAGAATTCGAAAAAAGTAATATTGAGGTTGTTGGTGGTTATTCTTACCAAAGAACAATCAATGAAAGAAGTACTACGGGCGCTGAACAATTTTTAAGTGACAGCTTTGGGTATAGAAACCTAAGTGCTGGCGCAATCCAGTTAATTCCTACTTCGGATTTTAGTGAAAGTATTATTCAATCCCAACTTGGTAGATTCAATTATAGATATGATGATAGATATCTCTTGACCTTTACGGCAAGAAGGGATGGTTCTTCGAATTTCGCAAGAAATGAAAAATATGCCTTCTTTCCTTCTGCCGCGTTAGGGTGGAATGTTTCAAATGAAGACTTTTTAAAGGAAAGCAGTACGATAAGCAATTTGAAATTAAGAGCTAGCTATGGTGCAACTGGAACACAATCTATCAACCCTTATCAATCACTCGCCAGCTATACAGATATTTATGCTGTTGTTGGTGGACAAACTGTAAATGCAATTGTTCCTTTTCAAGTGGCAAATCCAGACTTGAAATGGGAGACATCCTATCAGACAAATATCGGTCTTGATTTAGGTCTCCTTAATAATAGATTTTCCGTAGTTCTAGATTACTATAATATTGACACAGAAGATTTGATCTTAAACGATTCTTCAGTTCCAGAAATAGCTGGACAGCAACGCAATGATCTACTTAAGAATGTCGGTGAAATCAATAATAAAGGATTTGAAGTTTCTTTAACCTCCCGAAATATTGTGACGGATGATTTTGCTTGGACAACAGACTTTAACTATTCCAGAAACCAAAACGAGGTGGTTTCCCTAGTTGATGGTAGTGATATTTTCTTTGATGCATCACCTGGACATTTTTTACAGGATGAAACCCACGTTTTGAGGGTAGGTGAGGCTGTGGGTGTATTCTATGGCTATGAATATAGAGGAGTAAATCAAGGCGTGGCTCCAGAAGGCACGGCGATTTTTGCGACAGCCGCACCCGCTGCAGGTCAAGAATTGTTTACTGATGTCAATGGCGATGGTATCATAAATACAAATGACCGCAAGATTATTGGCGATCCCAATCAAAAATGGACTGCAGGATTGAACAATACTTTTAGATACAAGGATTTTGATCTAAATGTTTTCTTTCAAGGCGCCTTCGGTGGTGACATCTTTAGTTTTACCGCTCTAGAACTTGCATCAGGTAACTCAAACGCAACAACTGAGGCGCTGGATGCATGGACACCTACGAATACTGATACCAATGTCCCAATTGCGGCCGTGCGTAACAGACGTATCACCTCCAGATTTGTTTACGATGGAAGCTACGTACGTCTTAAGAATCTTGCTTTAGGATATAACATCCCAAAGGATGTGGTAGAAAAAATAGGTTTTGAAAGAATACGACTGGGCATAAGCGGTCAAAACTTATTAACCTTTACCGATTATCCTGGAACAGATCCCGAGGTAAGTTATAAGGCCGCAGGGAATCTGGAAAGTAACGTTAACCAGGGATTTGACTATGGTAATTATCCCAATATTAAATCGGTTAGCTTTAATGTTAATCTTAAATTTTAATGAATTCACTAAAAATAGACGTTATGAAAACTTATAGATATTTAATTTTTGCTCTCTTGGGTGTTGCAACTTTAAGTTGCTCAGATTTAGAAGAAGAGCCTAGAAGTCAATTGGCTCCAGAAGGATTTTTTCAAACACCCAAGGATGTCCAAACGGCCATCAACGGCACATTTGGAATTATGACTACGGAGCAGTATTGGGGCCGGAAAATGTCCCTTCCTTTAATGCTGCGTAGTGATATGACATCTATAGGTGACCTCACTACTCCATCACGTAGGGTGGATCATGATAAGTTCACTGTTGGAGATGACAATGGAATGATTACAGCTTTATGGCCAGCCTCTTATCAAATTATTGCCGGCGCAAATGTCGCGATTGCCGGCGCTGCTCAATTGGGATTAGAGGACTCTGCTATAAATCCCATTGCAGCTCAAGCTTATTTCGTTAGAGCAATAACTTACTTCCATCTAGTGAGACAATTTGGTGGAGTTCCTTATGTCGATACACCGGTTGAAGATATTGATGTATTAAGAGCAATAGAGAGATCATCAGAGGCTGATGTCTATCAGAACATAATTAATGATTTAGAATTTGCAAAGACGTGGTTGCCTAATACACAATCGGTGAGGTCGCTGCCTTCTAAGGGTTCTGCAAGTGCTTTTCTTGCTGATGTGTATTTACACATGGGTGATTTTCCAAATGCTGCCAGTGAGGCCAAGGAAGTAATAGCAAATGAGGGGACATATGGTTTTGGACTGGAATCAGATTTTCAGGATCTATTCAATGCCACAAAACAAGATGCATCAATAGAGCCTATTTTTGTGGTGGATTTCAATGGGTTTTCAAACGGTGATATCGGCCGGGATTATACTCCAGCACTTACTGGAATGAGAGGTAATGAGAGAACCATCCCAGATGGGGGTTGGTCTGTAGCTGTTCCCAGCGTAAAGGTTTTTACAACATGGGATAACCAGGATTACCGCAAATGGGTAAGTTTTGATGATACGGGAATATTCAAGGGAGTGGTCATTCCATACCAAAATTTTACAACTGCCTTGGACCGTCTTTTGGTACCTAGACCTCACATTGCAAAGTACACACGCTTTCCAGGCAGCTATGCAGATGGTAATGGACGTACGTCAAGTACAAATTATGCCATGATGAGATATGCAGAAGTATTACTAATTGCAGCTGAAGCTTTAAATGAAACAACTCCAGGTTCTGCTGAGGCTGTTGGGTATGTAAATCGCGTCCGGGCTAGAGCTAGAAATAGCAATGGTGTAACAACTGGTGCCCAGCCTGCAGATATTGCTTTTACCTCGCAAACAGGATTTAGAGATATGGTTTTGGAAGAACGACGTTTAGAACTTGCCTTTGAATTCAAGCGATGGTATGACATCAAGCGCCGTAATCTAGGCCCACAGGTTTTTGGACCTAATGGATTAGATCCACAACCTAATTTTGACCCTTCCAGAGATTATTTATATCCATTGCCTGCAGATGAGATCGCAAGATTTACAAATATCAATGAGAATAATCCAGGGTACTAATTACAATTGAATAGCCAGCATTCAATTAAAAGCCGCTAGATGGTCTTTAACAAGATCATTTGGTGGCTTAATGTTATAAAGAGCAAGTTGTTTACGGTTTGCTTTGT
>JBBSPH010000210.1:0-4910 GCA_038258985.1 Flavobacteriales bacterium | reverse complement strand
GGAGTAGATAAAGGGAATGATTACTCACAGCTATTCCGTTTGGTGAACAAGCATGTCAAAGCTATCGTTTGTCTGGGAACGGATAATTCTAAAATAGTGAACGCATTTAGCGGTTGTGTGGAGAACATGGTGGAAACCGGTTCTATGGAGGATGCTGTACGAGTTGCTTATAAATTGGCTAGTGCAGGAGATAACGTTTTGCTAAGTCCAGCTTGCGCCAGTTTTGACCTTTTTGAGAATTATGAGGACCGTGGACGCCAATTCAAAAATGCCGTAAGAGGATTATAATTTGAAAATCAAAGACTACATATCAGGTGATTTATTCTTGTGGGCACTCGTGGTCATGCTGGCAATATTTTCGTTTTTGCCGGTATATAGTGCAAGTAGCAATCTTGCCTATCTAAATGGTGGCGAGGGCAATACCATCAAGTTTGTAGTTAAGCATTTTGCGCACTTAGTATTGGGTCTGGGAATAGCCTATGCCGTCCATAAAATTCCCTACAATTACTTCAAGGGATTGAGTTTTATAATGATGCCAGTTGTACTGGTGCTCCTCATTTTTACTGCCTTCCAAGGAACTGAAATGGACGGCGCAAACGCTAGCCGCTGGATTCAAATACCCATAGTGGGTGTTGGTTTTCAAACCAGCACGCTGGCGGCCGTAGTGTTAATGGTTTGGGTAGCACGCTACCTAAATGCCATGACCGATAAGGTGATTGAGTTCAAAAAATCCCTGCTGCCATTGTGGTTACCGGTAGGCATTGTGCTCATTTTAATTTTGCCCTCTAACTTTTCTACAACAGCTATTATTTTTTTAATGGTATTGCTGGTTTGTTTTATAGGCGGTTATCCGTCGAAGTACCTGTTGGGTATTGTGGGCGCGGGAATTCTAGCACTTGCTTTTTTCATGCTATTGGCCAAGGCGCTTCCAGGAGTTTTTCCTAACCGTGTCGATACATGGGTAAGTCGTATAGAATCCTTTGCAGGTGAGGGAGATTCTGATTCTGAATATCAGGTGGACAAGGCAAAAACAGCGATTGCTACTGGATATATTAGCGGCGTAGGTCCTGGAAAAAGCCAGCAAAAACATTTCTTGCCACAATCCAGTAGTGACTTTATCTATGCCATTATTATCGAGGAATTCGGTTTGATAGGTGGCGGCGTGGTTTTGCTGGTTTATATGCTAGTGCTCTTTAGAGTTGTGGTAATAGCCAATAAAGCCGATACAATTTTTGGAACCTTGCTGGTCATAGGTGTTGGTTTTCCCATTGTATTGCAGGCATTAATCAACATGGCGGTGGCGGTGAATTTATTCCCAGTAACGGGTCAAACGTTGCCGTTGATATCTAGTGGTGGTACTTCCATCTGGATGACCTGCCTTGCCATAGGCATTATTTTAAGTGTGAGTGCAAAGCGCCAGGCGTTAAAAGCCCAGGAAACTCCTGAGGATGAGTTGAACCCATTAGACATATTGAGTGAAGCCCTATAGAATTATCATATCAGGTGGTGGCACAGGTGGCCACATATTCCCGGCAATTTCCATTGCTGACGAATGCCGCAAGCGATGGCCAGACTGTGCGATACTTTTTGTAGGAGCAAATGACCGTATGGAAATGGAAAAAGTTCCTGCCGCTGGTTATGAGATAAAGGGTTTATGGATAAGTGGATTGCAGCGCCAGCTCTCGTTAAAAAATCTTTCGTTTCCACTAAAAGTGGTGAAAAGTCTGATGGATGCCCGCAAGATAATTAAGGAATTTGAGCCAGATGTTGCGATTGGCACAGGCGGTTATGCCAGCGGCCCATTATTGTATATGGCCTATAAAAAGGGAATACCAGCACTTATACAAGAGCAAAATTCCTATGCAGGAATTACCAATAAACTATTGGCAAAAAAGGTGAATAAAGTCTGTGTTGCCAGTGATAACATGGGCAGATTCTTTCCACTAGATAAGATTGTATTCACGGGAAATCCAGTACGACAGGATCTCATAGGAAATCAAAAACAAAACGAAAATCAAAAGCAAGCGGCTATGGCTCATTTTGGTTTTGAAAGTGATCAACGAGTATTGCTGGTTTTAGGCGGTAGCTTGGGAGCAAGACGAATGAATCAGTTGATCGCGAGTGAACTGCCCAGTCTGGAAAAAGAAGTACAGGTATTGTGGCAATGCGGAAAATTGTACTATGAACAGTACAAGCAACATGACTCTTCCCGAGTAAGGGTATTGGCCTTTGTAGATCGTATGGATCTGGCATACGCCGCTTCAGATATGATCATCTCCCGAGCAGGAGCAGGAACAATTTCAGAGCTCGCCCTGGTGGGCAAACCCGTATTATTTATACCATCGCCACACGTGGCAGAGGATCACCAAACAAAAAATGCGCTTGCCGTCCAGGAAAAGGAGGCAGCGCTCATGATCCGTGAACAGGATTTGGAACGTAATTTCCAGACCATGTGGAACCAATTATGCAACGATAGTGATTTGCGGGAAAAGCTGTCGGCAAACTTTAGAAAGCTGGCTAGACCCAACGCTACGAGCGAAATAGTCGACCAGGTAAAAAAACTTATAGATGTGTGATTTAAAGGACATAACACACTTTTATTTCGTCGGTATCGGCGGTATAGGCATGAGCGCCCTTGCGCGTTATTTCCATGCCATTGGCAAACAGGTGGCGGGTTACGACCGCGTTGCCACTACACTTACCAATAAATTGATGCTTTCGGGTATTGATATTCATTACAATGATAGTTACGATGCAATCCCAGAGGGTTTCAAGGATCCAGAAAAATCGCTAGTGGTCTACACACCAGCGGTGGCGCAAAATTTTGGTGAGATGGTTCGCTTTCGCGAAAGCGGAATTCCCATCACTAAACGTGCACAGTTGCTAGGTGAAATTTCTAAGACAATGACCTGTATGGCCATCGCGGGAACGCACGGAAAAACAACAACCAGTGCAATATTGGCGCACCTTCTGTATAAGAGTGACGTGAAAATGACTGCTTTTTTGGGCGGCATATTAGAGGGCTACGAAACGAATTACCTTAATTCTGGGACAGATGTGGTCGTGGTAGAGGCAGACGAGTTTGATAAATCGTTCCTTCAATTGCGACCAGATTATGCTGGAATAACCGCAATGGATCCAGACCATCTGGATATTTACGGAAATGCAGAGGAGTTTGAAAAAACCTTCCTTGAATTTGCGGCGCTGGTACCACAAGGGAAATTATTTAACAGCGAGGGACTAAACCTTAGTGGTTTAACAGTGGGTACAGAAAGCGGCGATTTCCATGCAGGGAATATCACCATTATCGATGGAGCCTATTCCTTTGATTTCCATACGCCCAAAGGTGTACACAGTGGATTTCATTTCAAACTCCCGGGTAGGCACAATCTTTCAAATGCATTGTTGGCACTTTCCATCGCACATTCTTACGGTGTAACTTCAGAAAAACTGAAGATTGCACTCGCAAGTTTTGAGGGCGTGGAACGCAGGTTCAGCTATAAAATCGATACACCAGAGCGGGTGCTAATCGATGACTATGCACACCATCCCGCTGAAATCGATGCGGTTTTCAACGCAGTAACTGAGATGTATCCGGGAGAAAAGTTCACGGTTGTATTTCAGCCACATTTATATTCCAGAACGAATGATTTCATGGCTGGATTTGCGCGCAGTCTTGCCCAATTTGATAAGGTTGGTGTACTCGAGATCTATGCAGCGCGAGAGGCACCTATGGAAGGCGTGGCATCCAGCGTGTTGTGCCACCAGATTTATGGTCAGGAGAATCCGCCGGCTGTGAGCACAGTAGTGGAGAAAGAAGATATAGCAGACTTTATACGTGAAATGGGCAACCGCATTGTTTTAATACTGGGTGCAGGAGACATAGGCGTGGAAGCGATTAAATTAAAACGCGAGTTAGAAAAATGAAACGGCTAAAAAACATCCTTGTTTTAAGTGCGATTTGTGGTACAATCATGGGCTTATATGCCTTTGCGGGAGCTAGACATCATAGCCGCAAGTTAGCCGGGATAAATATCTCATTTACAGATTATAGTGATCCTCTTGTGTCAGAGAAAAACGTTAATAAACTGTTGATAGTTAAAGAAGATACGCTGGCAAACCCGTTCGCAGAAAATTTAGATTTGAATAAGAGTGAAATGCGCCTGGACGCCCACCCAATGATCAGAAACGCAGAGGTTTCCGTTGATTTGAATGGAAATTTAAATGCATTGGTGGAGCAACGTATGCCTATAGCGCGCATATTGGGTTCGACAGACACTTATCTGGACATGGATAACGAAATGATGCCGCTATCCAGTGAGCACGCAGTTCAGGTACCCATTGTATCCGGGTTCAAGGCGGCTTATCAAGAGGATTTGTATAATTTTTTGATGTATGTGCGCAAGGATGAGTTGTTGAATATAGCGGTAACGCAAGTAAGTTTTGATTCCGCTGGAGAAGCGATGTTGTGGTTGCGGGCTCATCGAGTGAAAGTTATGGTGGGAAAGTTGGATGGGATTGAGTGGAAGATGCCCAATTTTAAAGCCATGATTGCCAAACTAGAAAAAGACAAAACGATCGACACGATTGATAAAATTGACCTGAGGTTCAACCACCAGGTGATTATAGTTAAAAAGGATTAGAAGGATGGAACAACATGAATATGCAGTAGGACTTGACATCGGGACGACCAAGATCGTCGCAATGATAGGTCGCAAGAATGAGTACGGCAAGTTGGAGATCCTAGGCGTGGGACGTTCTAAAAGTCTAGGCGTGCACCGTGGTGTAGTAAATAATATTACCCAGACTATTACCTCGATCCAGCAAGCGGTGGATCAGGCACAATCGGTGAGTGGTATTGATATCAAAGAAGTTACGGTAGGTATTGCTGGCCAACATATACGTAGTTT
>JBBSPH010000209.1:0-4959 GCA_038258985.1 Flavobacteriales bacterium | reverse complement strand
GGTGTCTGGGGAGATTTTGATGTGAAATTGACGCTAGATAAAAATTATACCGTTGGTGGTACGGGTTACTTACAAAACCCTAAAGAAATAGGTCATGGTTACGATGCGCCCAACTCTGGCCCAGCGGCGGGAACAAATGGGAAATTGACTTGGCATTTTAAAGCACCCATGGTACATGATTTTGCCTGGGCTGCAGACGATAATTACATTCACGACATCTACAAGGGAGCAAATGGTGTTGATCTACACTTTTTCTACAAGGACAACGAGGCCATCAAGGCTAACTGGAAAAAATTACAACCGGACACTAACAAAATGTTGGAATTCTATAATGAAAATGTAGGTCAGTATCCGTACAAACAATACTCGGTTATCCAGGGTGGTGACGGCGGTATGGAATATGCCATGTCTACCTTGATCACTGGCGAGCGCAGTTATGGTAGCCTTGCTGGCGTTACCGCGCATGAGTTTGCACACTCGTGGTTCAACCATATTCTTGCTACTAATGAGGCAAAACACGAGTGGATGGATGAAGGATTTACCTCCTACATTTCAGATGAGGCAATGAATGCGATTTATAAAGAAAACAAAGAGAATCCTTCTGCGGGATCTTACAGTGGCTACATAAGATTGGCTAATTCTAAAGTGGAGCAACCACAAACTACACATGCAGATCGTTATGCACTCAACGCGGCTTATGGCACGACGGCTTATTCTAAAGGTGCTGTCTTTATGGCACAATTGGGCTACATAGTAGGTGATGACGTTCGCGACCGGATCATTAAGGAATATTTCAACACTTGGAAATTTAAGCACCCAAATCCCAACGATTTTAAACGCGTGGCAGAGCGCGTGAGCGATTTTGAATTGGATTGGTACCTGATCGATTGGACACAAACGACAAATACAATTGATTATGCCATCGACGGTGTGCGTACAGAAAATGGAAAAGCCGTGGTATCGCTTTCGCGAAAGGGTCTAATGCCCATGCCACTAGACATCGAGGTAAAAATGAAGGACGGCAGCAGCAAAATGTATTATGTGCCTTTAGAATTGATGTACAACCAGAAGAAAGTTCCAGCCAATTGGACGGTTGCGAGCGACTGGGCCTGGGCTTATCCTACCTATGACCTTCCGCTTTCAGGAATTAATGCTGGTGATGTTGACAGCATCACGATAGATCCTAAAAATGTAATGGCAGACATCAACAAGGAAAACAACCTGTACACTAAATAATTTCTTCTTCTAGAAGTCAAAAGCCAGCTCAATCGAGCTGGCTTTTTGTTAGAACGAGAATAATAGACTCCAGTATCTTTGCAGAATGAGGTTTACACTGGGCATCAACAAAAAATTAAAAAGCAAAAAAGCGATTGAAGCGCTGTTTGTCGATGGTTTCTCTATACGCAAGGGCGCACTGCGACTCAAGTATTTGCCCGTTGCTCAAGTAGCAGATAACAAGGTGGCGTTTAGTGTTCCCAAACGCTTTTTCAAACACGCCGTGGACCGCAATCGCGTCAAGCGATTATTGAGGGAATCCTACCGACACCAGCAGGTTGAACTTAAAAATGAACGTGTCTCGTGTTATCATTTGATGTGGATCTATCAATCAAATAAACTGCCCGACCTTCCTACTATAGAGCGGTTGATGAGCGCCATCTGTAAGGATCTTATCGCTAAAAATGCCAGTCCAACAGCTGAGAAATAAATCACGGTAAACAACCGTTTTATAGTTTTATCTATCTTTATATGAACATTTTAGCATTGGCCATCTATGAGTGCATCTTCCGTTAGTATCAAACGACATATTTTACTACCCATTTTGGGCGCGGTTTTCTTTTTCTCCCTCGCCAGTTTCAAGAACGATTTTTTTGAGATTGCCAAACAGATCGAGATATTCACAGAGATGTACAAGCAACTGAACATGAACTATGTGGATGAAACAAATCCCGCAGAACTCATGGACAACGCTATCAAGGGAATGTTGTCAGACCTGGATCCATACACCAATTACTGGACAGAGCAGGAGGTAGAACGCGCCAAGATCAATTCCCGCGGCGAGTTCACCGGTATAGGAGCAAACGTAAGCTCACGAGCAGACAAGCTGATCATCCTGGAACCCTGGAAAGATTACCCAGCAGATAAGGCCGGATTAAAAGCCGGTGACGAGATCATCAAAATAGAGGGTACTAACGTCTCAGATTATAATGATAATGCGGCCGAACTGTTGCAGGGATCTGCAGGAACTGAGGTTTCCGTTACCTACATGCGGCAGGGAAAACAGGCAACCACCACCATCAAGAGAGCAGCAGTAGAGATTGAGGCTGTCCCATTTTTTGACATGGCTACGCCAGATATAGGGTATGTCATCCTATCAAAATTTAACGAGAAAGCCTCTCGGGAAACCAAGGAAGCCATCAAACAACTCAAGGAAAAAGGAGCAAAAAAAATCATCCTGGACTTGCGTGGTAACCCTGGTGGACTATTGAGTGAGGCTGTTAATGTTTCCAATCTTTTTATTGAAAAGGACAAATTGATCACCAGCACTAAATCCAGTGTGGACAAATTCAACAAATCCTACTTGACACAACGCAATGCCTTTGATGCAGATATCCCGCTAGCGGTATTGATCAATGGTCGCAGTGCAAGCGCGAGTGAGATCGTGAGCGGCAGTATCCAGGATTATGACCGTGGCGTGGTAATAGGAGCGAGAAGCTTTGGGAAAGGCTTGGTGCAGCGACCACGCGAACTGAGTTATGGCACGCAGGTAAAAATTACCATATCACGATACTACACACCCAGCGGCCGTTGTATACAGGCCCTCGATTACTGGAACCGCGATGCAGATGGCAATGCCGTGCTTACTAAAAAGGAAGACTATAAAGCCTATAAAACCGTCAACAGCAAGCGAACCGTTTACGATGGCGGTGGCGTGGATCCTGACATCAAACTCGCCAGCGCAGCCTATTCTCCCATCACGACCTCACTGTTGCGCGACAACCTGATCTTTGATTATGCGACGCAATATTACTATGCGCACCAGTATGATGACTTGGATAAAATCCAGTTGAAAGATGCAGATTTCAATGAATTTTTGGCGTGGATCGAGAAACGTGGGTTTGATTTTGAGACGGTAACGGAGTCCGCTTTCGCGAAAGCGTACAAAACAGCCATCAACGAGGAGCTGGATGATGATATCGCAACCAGCTACAAGGGCATGATGCAGTCTATCCAGAACGCCAAAAAGAAAGACCTCACCGACAAGAAAGCCGAGATCATGAGCCTCTTGACCGACGAGATCGTCAAGCGGTACTTCTACCGCGAGGGATTGTACACCTATCAACTTAAATATAATCCAGAGATTCAAGCAGCCATAAAGGTGCTCAACAATCCTGCGGAATACCGCAAAATCCTAGAATAAATGAAGCAGCTCGCCACTTGGTTTTTTACCTTTTTTGTGGTGGCAAATGGCACGGCACAGATTACTGTTGAGCACAGCGTGTATTTTGATCTTGACAGGTACGATTTCAAGAAAAGTGAGCTAGAATCTTTTGAAGCTTTCTTTAAAGACCTACTGTACTTACCCATACTGGATGTAGAGATTCTGGGCTACTGCGATGACCGTGGAACGTTGGAATATAACCAGACACTTTCAGAAAACAGGGTAGAGACCGTGGCGATGTGGCTACTGGATCATGACATCAACCTAATGAACATCTATAAAGAGGTCGCGGGAAAAGGTGAAATAGAGCTTACGACAAATGCAGACCGACTAGCCATCATACGTGCAAGGGCAGAAAATAGGAGAGTCGACATCCGCTTCCGGCTGGAAGAACCCGCGGCGGGAAGACTTGCCATCAAAACTCTTCAAAAGAAAGACCTCAATCCTAAACAGCTGGAGGTTATAGAAGCCTATCAGGAAAAGTTTATCTATCAGGTGCGCAAAAAGGGCGATAGCAATGCACTGGTGACGATCGAAGATCTGGAAAATTATGTGAATATTCCCACCAGCATCAGCCCGCCGGTCAATAATGAAGAAGAGCCCTTTAAATCACTATTGCGCAAGGATATTGCTCCCGGCGAAACCATTATCCTGCAAGACATCCACTTTTTACGTGGGCGATCCACGCTTAATCCAGAGTCCATCCCACTGGTCAAAAGGGTGATAGAGATTTTGAAAGCCAGGCCAAATGTCGAATTCGAGATACGTGGCCATGTGTGCTGCATCGATGCACGGTTTGAAGACGCGTTAGATAGGAACACGATGCGATCAGACCTATCCACCGCCCGTGCACGACTTATTTATAGGGTTTTACTGGAATACCAGATTGATTTAAACCGAATGAAGTATCAGGGTTTTGGCCGTAGTAAACCGCTAGGCGGGACTGATCAGGAGGACAGACGGGTGGAGCTTTTCATAACTAAAGTCTAATAAAAGCTTTTTTTAATCATATTCATCGTAATATTGCGATGAACATGGGATTGACAAAAACAGCACGGTTTTCTGGAGAAGTGAATGA
Organism: Flavobacteriales bacterium; assembly: GCA_038258985.1. Taxonomy (GTDB): domain Bacteria; phylum Bacteroidota; class Bacteroidia; order Flavobacteriales; family Flavobacteriaceae; genus Nonlabens. The sequence goes on along the minus strand of JBBSPH010000209.1, from coordinate 442 downwards.
AGTTTCCGCTTTCGCGAAAGCGATAGGACATCCAGCTCGGGTTGCAATCATCCAGCATTTGTTGAAGCGAGAAACCTGTGTCTGTGGTGATCTTGTAGATGTTATTGACCTGGCGCAAGCCACCATATCGCAGCATCTAAAAGCCTTAAAAGAAATAGGGATTTTAAAAGGAACCGTAGAAGGCACCAGCACTTGCTATTGTATAAATCTAGAGCGCTGGAATTATTTAAAAAACCAATTACAAACGCAATTATTGGGAATTGATCATTGCTCTGTTGATTGTTGCTAAAAAGATACTATGAAAAAACATCTCGCTCTTTTTATAGTAATCGTGTCACTTTCTGGATGTGCAGAAAACTCAAGGACTCCATCTGAAACAATAGAAGACTATTACAACGGCTTTAAAAATTCAGACTATTCACAAATCAAAACAACCCTAGCC
>JBBSPH010000208.1:0-4960 GCA_038258985.1 Flavobacteriales bacterium | reverse complement strand
TGCTTCAATTGCTTGCAAAAAAAGCCGATCCGTTTTCTGGTGGTCGTACCTATTATTCGCATCCATCGTTGAATGATATCGACAAACCTAAAATCCCGCATCAATCGAGTGCTACTGGAATGCAGGCGATTCCTGCAACTGGAGCAGCGCTTGGTTTTCACTATCGCGAGAGTTTAAGTGACGATCAAAAAGAAGCTCTTGCTTCAGGTTCGAGTTCGGTTTTAGATGATTCTATAGTCGTTTGTTCCTTAGGCGATGCATCAGTGACTGAAGGCGAAATTGCCGAGGCGCTCCAAATGGCGGCGCTCAAGCAATTGCCTATTTTATATTTAGTGCAAGACAATGGTTGGGACATTAGTGCAAATGCTGCCGAAACCCGGGCGCAAAACGCTGCAGAGTACGCTGCTGGGTTTCACGGAATCGAAGCGATTTCTATCAATGGAACTGATTTTGAAGAGAGCTACAATACGTTGAATGAGGTAATTGGTAAGATCAGATCAGAGCGTCGACCATTTTTGGTTCATGCAACGGTTCCTTTATTGAACCACCACACCAGCGGTGTGCGCATGGAGTTTTACCGCGATGATTTGGAAGAATCTCGGGAGCGCGATCCGTTTCCGCTTATGAGAAAATTATTAGTAGACAATGGTTTTACGGTGCAAGAAGTTGATGAATTTGACGCTTTCGCGAAAGCGGAAACAGCAAAAGCACTCCAACAAGCCATGGAAATGCCAGATCCAGAACCAGCCGATTTGTTCACACACGACTTTGCACCAACACCGATCACCGAAGAAAAAGGCGAGCGATCTCCCGTAGGTGCTGAAAAAGTTGTCATGGTAGATTGCGCGTTGTTTGCGATAGAGGAACTCATGCGTAAACATCCAGAATGTTTGTTGTACGGTCAAGATGTAGGCGGCAGATTGGGCGGTGTTTTTAGAGAAGCGGCGACGTTGGCACAGAAATTTGGTGATAACAGGGTCTTCAACACACCTATTCAAGAGGCCTTTATTGTAGGAAGCACGGTAGGAATGAGCGCAGTAGGATTAAAACCCATTGTTGAGGTCCAGTTTGCAGATTACATCTGGCCTGGATTGAATCAGCTATTTACAGAGGTTTCTAGATCTTGTTATTTAAGTAATGGAAAGTGGCCGGTGTCCATGATATTGAGAGTTCCCATAGGTGCTTACGGTAGTGGTGGGCCGTACCATTCCAGTTCCATGGAAAGTGTGGTTTCTAACATCAGAGGTTTGAAAATCGCCTATCCATCCAATGGTGCCGATTTAAAAGGTCTGATGAAAGCAGCTTACTATGATCCGAATCCGGTAGTGATTTTTGAACATAAGGGATTATACTGGTCTAAAGTAAAAGGCACCAAAGGAGCCACAAGCATTGAACCTAGTGAGGATTATGTGTTGCCATTTGGCAAAGCAAATGTGTTGCAAGAAATCTGGAAAAAAGAAGAGGAAGAAACCTTGAGCATAATCACTTATGGAATGGGTGTGCATTGGGCAATGAACGCAACAAAAGAACTTGGTTTACAAGACCGAGTAGAAATTGTAGACCTAAGAACATTGCATCCGCTGGATTATGAGACTGTTTTTGCGAGTGTCAAGAAATGTGGTAAATGTCTTGTGGTGACGGAAGAACCTAGTGAGAATAGTTTTTCCCGAGCATTACAAGGTCGCATTCAAGAAGAGTGTTTTAAGTTTATCGATGCGCCAGTCATGATTATAGGTTCAGAAAATATGCCGGCGATACCGTTGAATTCTGTGTTGGAAGAGACGATGATACCTAGTACGGAGAAAGTGAAAAGGAAGATTGAGGAGATTTTGAGTTATTAGTTGCTGTTGAGCATGCTTTCGCGAAAGCGAACTTATCCCAACTAAGAGTTGAACATCGGAAAAATCATGAGAAGGAAGGTCGGCAAGTCGTTATGATTGCCAACCTTTCTTGTTTAAATACGATTTAATGAAAGTTACCATAGAAAGAAAAAATAACGAATACCTGCTCGAGGCGCGAGGCGCGAGCGGTATTCCAGTAATGATCGACAATAAAAGTAGCGATATCGTTCAAGGTTCTAGCCCCATGGAGCTGATTTTGATGGGAGTTGGCGGTTGCAGTGCCATTGATATCATTCACATTCTCAAAAAGCAACGTCAGGAAATCACGGGATATAAAGTAGAAGTGGAAGGAGAGCGCTACGATCTGGATGATTCAAAACCATTCAAAAGCATGAACTGTCACGTCATGCTAGAAGGACCTATTGATACAGAAAAAGCAAAACGAGCGGCAGACTTAAGTTTTCAAAAATATTGTTCCGTATCTAAAACGTTTGATAGCGTTGTTGCGATTACCTATAAGGTGTACCTCAACGGTAATTTGCTGTCCTAGAAATAAAGCAAATAGGCACAAATAATTTTTTGAAAAAATAAAACGGCTGGAACTTTTGAGCATGAAACCAAATCATAAATCGTTGTTTTTATTTGCGACTTTATTGTTTGTTTTACTTACCAGTTGCAGGGACGAGCAGCCTCAAAAGAGCTATTCTTTTTACCATTGGAAAACAACTCTTTCAAATTCTGACACGATCAAGGACCGCCTGACGAATTCTGGTAGTAATAAATTGTATCTCAGGATGTTTGATCTGCAGGTAGATCAATCAAGTAATGCCGTTTTTCCTACGGCTACGGTGCAATTTGGAGAAACTTATACCATTCCCGTAGATACCGTAGTTCCCGTGATCTACATTAAAAATGAGGTCTTTCAGCATACTGATTCTTCTCCTGAAAAAATGCAGGCTTTAGTTGCTAATGTTGCGAGTAAGTTAAAGCGCTTGATCGCCTCAAATATTAATGACAAGATTATCAGTGAGATTCAAATCGATTGTGACTGGAGCGATACAACGCAGGACCGCTATTTTCTATTTTTGAGAATGATCAGAAATAATGCGGAGTGGAATTCCATCGCCGACAACAAACTACAATTGAGCTGTACCGTACGCTGGCATCAGGTAAAATATAGGGAACGTACGGGAGTGCCGCCTGTAGATCGCGGTTTGATTATGGCTTACAATGTGGGCGACCTTAGCAATAGTGAAGAAAGCAATTCAATAATCAATAACAGCACGACCCAAAAATATGTGAGTAGATTGGTCGATTACCCGCTGGAATATGACATTGCGCTTCCTTTATTTGAATGGATTGTTCAGTATAGGGACGGTAAGCTCGTGGGAATACACAACCAATTAGAAGTAGCGCTTATAGAATCCAACTCAAAAACCATCGCTAAAACCAAAAACCGAGAAGTAAGTACCGATTTCATCGATGGAGATGCCTATTTTTATCAGGGCGATTTGATACGTACGGAAACTGTAAAAGCGTCGGATCTTGAAGAACTTGCTCGCATGATTGAGGATAACTCCAGCAGAGAATATGGTACGATTTATTACCACATCAACTCACCACTGGCTATAAAATTTACACATGAACAGCTATCAACATTTGCTAGGTAACCTTTTATTCCTCCTGATCCCGGTGATGGCTATTGCCACACCACCGGTAGAATATTGCGGCGGTGGCGACTGGTCGTATTCAGAAACGTATTATGCCATTGTTGACCAGCGCACACTGGTAGATCAACGATTTGACCTCTATCTCAACTGCCCTGACGAGGCACTTTGTTATGGAAATGGAGATAGTGATGTAGCAAATATTTCAGCCTGGAAGGATTATCTGGGATCGGGTTTTTCTATGGAAGAGGTCAGGCAACTTGTCTATGAACGTGATTTAAACTGGTATGCTGGATTGCAAAAGGGTGTTGTGGAGAGCACGCTTTCGCGAAAGCTGACACGCGACAAATACCACTACTTCCTAGATTATATGGTGCTTGCCAAAACAGCAGAATCCTCACGGTCAGACAAGTCGGGCGGGAACGGATGGTATCAGGGCGAGAGCGGTCCCGCGGTGGACAACGCTGCAGTTTTAACTGTTGCTATCAATCTTTTAAAATCTGCTCCAGATATATTCATGCAGCATAGAGTTGCGTTTCAGGCAGTGCGGGCGGCGCATTATTTACAGCAAAATGAGGAAGCCCTGCGCATCTACAGGGAAAATTTTAATGCCAGCGATACAGATTACATGTATTACCGTGCCATGGAGCAAGCGTCTGGAGCGGCTTATAACCTAAACCTGACGGAGGCGGCAATCGCGGGTTTTGTTACCGCATTTGAACAATTGCCAGAACGTCGGTACATCAATGGCCTCAACCTAAAGCTTGCCTACCAACAGCTACAAAAACTCGGGATAGACTTAGGATCGACTGATTACAGGGAGTCTTTTTATTTTTATAGCTCCTATTTTAATGACTTAAATGATGTTGTTGCGATGCAAAAACTCGCTGCCATCGATATAAATTCTCCTTTCATCACAGTCCTACTTGCGCGTAAACTAGACCAGATACAGGCAAGAGCATTTAGGGATGGTGACTATGGATATTTGTATGACGATCCACAACCTGACGAATTTTCAGCGCTTTCAAATTTTATAGCAACACAATTGGATCAGGCCGGGATAGTAAATAAGGACATCTATTATCTATTGCAAGCCATCATCGCGATTGATCGCAATGATCTGGAGGTCGGGCAATCAACGCTTACTCAGATTTCTTCAAGATCTCCCTTTTATACAGATGCCCAACGTTTGGATTTTATTATACGTACCCGAATGATTGGTGAGGTTGAAAGTAAAACGATCAATCAACTTTATGAAGAGCTGGAAGACCGGAAGGTATTGCATGATAATCCAGCCTTATCTGCAGCTTTCTTCAACACTATAGCAAGTCTTTATAAAAAGTCAGGTGATGCTATAGGCGGCGCGCTGGTCGCGGTGAATTATGGTTATTATGTGGAACAATCGACATATTCTTACGACAAATGGAAATCTGAACGGCGTTATGATTATTC
>JBBSPH010000207.1:0-4980 GCA_038258985.1 Flavobacteriales bacterium | reverse complement strand
AATAAAGAATCTCAATTGCGTCGTGGTCGGTAGTAAATTCTGTTTCTGCCAGATAAGTACCTAGTTCTTCCTTCCCTAAATCTTCCATCGAGAAACTTTCTGTATTCCAGAATCCGCTTATAGCAATCACTGCAATAAAGATTGCAGCAACAGCTAGCATGGGAATAACCCAAGCGTGATACTCAGACTTTAACTGAACAACTGGCTTATCTATAGTTTTAGCAATTACACTGCTTTCTAGCTGCTCAAAATAACCTTCAGGCACTGTAAATCCAGCAGGATCATTTTCCGATAATGTTTTTCGTGCGATCGTATTTTTCAGAACACGATCTTCCAGCTGTGCAAAATAAGCAGCCGGAACGACAAAAGGATTTTCCTGAATCTCAGGTTCTTCCTTTTCAACCAACATACGATCCATTGCGTTCTCAAAATACCCGTCGGGTATTTCAAAACCTAAATCGTAATGTTTATTCTTCTTTTTCATAGTTCTATGACTCCATATACTAGCTATGGTTTAATCCCTTTTAAGGTAGGCCTCTACTTTCTTTGCAGCGATATGGTAACTTGATTTTACTGCCCCTTCGGTAAGTTCAAGGATTTCTGCAATGTCCTTGAATTTGATCTCGTCGTAATACCGCATGTTGAAAATCTCTTTCTGTCTGTCGGGCAGTAGCGCGAGTGCTTTCTGCAATTCAAGTTGGATGGCGTCGCCTGTAAAATATACGTCTGCCTCTAGTTGATCGACTAGGTAATCCTGCATCTCTGCACTATTAATTTGTAATATTTTAGACTTACGCTTTAGAAAAGTCATACTCTCATTGTACGCAATCCGGAACATCCAGGTACTCAACTTACTATCTCCCTTAAACTTGGGCAACCCCTTAAAGATTTTGATGAATACATTTTGTAAAACGTCATCTGTATCCTCATGGTTGAGCAGAATCTTACGGATTTGCCAGTACAATTGTTGTTGATGTGTTTTTACCAGAAGGCGGAAACCCTTATCGACTGATGAAGGGCTGGCAACGAGGGTTAGGATTTCATCTTCGGTTACTTGGCTCATTGGGCATTTATGACTGACGGAAAATACAAAGGTTTAAAGCGATTGGCAAGAAATTTGGAGAACCTCCCGCAGGTGAAACTACCTATACCGATTATCTTTACTAAAATTTGAAATTTATGCAACCTACAGAATATAGAAATGATGTTCACTTCCAACCGCTTATTGAAGTGACAGATGATACACGAGCAGCATTTTACAGAAAGACCTATGCGCACGTCGCACTCGCCACATTGCTTTTTATAGGTATTGAAACGGTTTTATTACGCATTGATCCGCTGGTTCAATGGATGTTATCATTGACCCAGGGATGGACTTGGTTGCTCGTTTTGGGAGCCTTCATGTTTGCTACCAACTATGCTGAAAAGCTTGCCCATACTACCCACGATAAAACTAAACAGTACCTCGCCTTGCTTCTATTTGTGCTTGCTGAAGCGATAATTTTTGTACCGCTACTCTACATCGCCATTTTTTATATGGAAGGCGATTATTTTTCCGTCATCAATCAGGCGGCCATTATGACACTTGCATTGTTCACGGGACTAAGTGCAATCGTTTTGATTACCAAAAAGGATTTTTCCTTCTTGCGCAGTTTTCTGGTGATTGGATTCATCATTGCTGTGGGAGCGATTATCGCAGGAATGATTTTTGGGTTCAATCTAGGACTTGTTTTCAGCGCCGGTATGGTCATTCTTGCCGCGGGAACCATACTGTACCAGACTTCTCAGTTAGTCCATAATTATAGCACTGATCAATACGTGGGTGCTTCTTTGGGTCTTTTTGCATCACTCATGTTGTTGTTTTGGTACATTCTGAGCATCTTTATGTCAAACGATTAATACACTGTTTTTTCTCATACCTAACGACAAGGCCGCCTGGCTCGCACCCTATGGGTATGCGCTGGTCGGCATTTTGTTGTTATGTGTAATCGTACATTTGATCTTGAGATGGGCGCAGGATAAATATGATTTCCTGTGGTACCGTCAGTTGTTTAGCTTTAGAAAGTTATCGCTTTCGCGAAAGCGGACTCTTCAAAAAAATCTATTCTTTGCTAAACTATCCTCGGCGTATCAACGTCAATTTGAACACCGGGTAGCCTGTTTCATAAGGGATAAGCAATTCAAGCACAGATTTGGCAAGCAAGTCACGGATGAGCAAATCATAACCATTGCTGGTATTGCCGTTCAATTAACTTTTGGCAGACGCAATTACCTTATGGAACAGTTAGATACTATACTACTATTTGACGAGCCGTTTGAAAGTGCAGCCAACGCCCACAAACACAAGGGCGAGTACAATCCACGAGCAGCTGTACTAGCATTATCGTGGCCAGATGTCATTGCTGGAATCGGTATTACAGACGATAACTTTCATCTAGCGTTGCACGAGTTCACCCATGTAATCCACCTAGAAAGTGAGCGATCCCAACACATGGATGCATTGCGGTACCATAAGTACCATCAACTGATACTAGCGGCTTTGCTGGATCCTGCGTTGCGGGAGACCTTAGAAAAATCAAAGTTTTTTCGAGACTATGCTTTTTCCAACCAGTATGAATTCATGGCCGTTCTAACGGAATACTTTTTTGAATCCACGCAAGAATTCAAGTCAACATTCCCTCAACTCTTTGAGCTTATGAAAACTGCACTATTAATGAAAAATGAATGGATGCGTTAAGCGACGCTCAAGTGAACTCTTTCCGTGCGGTATATATGTTTTAACTGCAATTTGTTAAGCTCAGACAAGAATAGTCTATCGCCTGTGGAGTGTGACTGTAATCTATCCTCTATCAAGTGACAAATGGAATTTAGTGCTCCTAAAGATTGTATCGCAGCAATTTTATTACTGAAAATAAGCGTGGGATCCATTATAATGGCTTGCGCCTGATTATGAATGTTGGTAAGAGCTTCATTGATCTCCCAAAATTTTGCCTGGTAACTGTCCATGGAACCATTATCTTGAAGAAAGGAATTAATGTGTGCCATCAGTTCTTTATTCCCACTACCTTCCATGCGTTCAGTAATGTGTAAGATCAATTCATCGACCGCAAGAAACAACGAGTGATACGCATTTGAATCAAAGTGAATATTGAACTCCGCTCCCGTCAATTGCTGTTCGGCTTTAGTCTTGATAAAAGCGATATAGCTAAAGAGTCCTAAGTTGCGCGCCTGGTCAAGAGATAAGTTTGCCTGAGCCATGTGAAGTCTTAATGAGTTAAGTAAATTCATAATCTGCTGCAGGCGCCTCTTAGTTACCTCGTTGCGAAATTACTCTTCTTTTGTGCCCGCTACGATACCCTCTATAGGGTATTTTTAAAATTTTAACTCGAAAAGGATATAGGTCGTAGTTTGATGAAGTTGGTCGAGATAAGAGATCAAATTAGGCGCTATTTTTTTAGTAAGATGCGCCTAATCCATTGCTTAATGCTGATCTATGAACAGTAAAAAACCTCCCAATTTGACGATGTGTTCAAATTGGGAGGTTTAAAATGACCTGGAGAGAAGTATATCTTTACCCCAGCAATGAATTAATCTCTAATCAATTTCTTGTATCTAATTCTCTTAGGTGTAACATCACCCAATCGTTTCTTCTTATTTTCTTCATACTCGGTAAAACTACCTTCAAAAGAATAGATTTGGGAATCACCCTCAAATGCAATAATGTGGGTACAAACTCTATCGAGAAACCATCTATCGTGCGAGATAATTACAGCACATCCCGCAAATTCATCCAATCCATCCTCTAGAGCTCTCAGCGTATTTACATCTAGATCATTGGTAGGCTCATCCAGCAGCAATACGTTTCCTTCTTCCTTCAAGGTCATCGCTAGGTGCAAGCGGTTGCGCTCTCCACCAGACAGTGCGGACACTTTCTTGTTCTGCTCAGATCCTGAGAAGTTGAAACGGCTCAAATAGGCTCTCGAGTTCACCATCTTACCGCCCATCATTACCATATCCTGACCATCTGCAAAATTTTCCCAAATTGATTTTTCTGGATCAATATTGGAATGGTCCTGATCTACATAGGCCAACTTGACGCTATCGCCTACGTCAAACGATCCCTTATCAGGATCAATCTCTCCCATGATCATTTTAAAAATGGTGGTTTTACCAGCACCATTGGGACCTATGATGCCTACGATTCCGTTTTGTGGTAAGGTAAAATTGAGGTCCTCGTACAACAACTTATCGCCGAAGGCCTTGCTCACTCCCGTCGCCTCAATCACATTAGTTCCCAATCGTGGTCCGTTCGGGATGTAGATCTCCAATTTTTCTTCATTTCCTTTTTGATCCTCGTTTAAGAGTTTATCATAGTTGTTCAAACGCGCTTTCTGCTTGGTTTGACGCCCCTTTGCTCCTTGACGCACCCAGTCTAACTCACGCTGTAAGGTTTTGCGACGTTTGGATTCGGTTTTTTCCTCTTTGGCTAGTCGGTCGCTTTTTTGCTCCAACCAACTGGAATAATTTCCTTTATAAGGGATTCCCTCACCGCGATCCAGTTCTAAGATCCAGCCCGCCACATTATCAAGGAAATACCTATCGTGCGTTACGGCAATAACGGTTCCTTTATATTGTGCTAGGTGCTGCTCAAGCCAAAGCACGGACTCTGCATCCAAGTGGTTGGTAGGCTCATCCAGCAATAGAATTTCTGGTTCCTGCAACAACAATCTACACAACGCTACCCGACGCTTTTCACCACCTGACAGGTTCTTGATCTCTGCATCGCCTGGCGGCGTGCGCAGTGCATCCATGGCAATTTCTAGTTTGGTATCCAGCTCCCAGGCGTTGCTCGCATCAATCTTGTCCTGCAATTCTGCCTGCCGGTTCATAAGCTTGTCCATTTTATCAGAGTCGCTGTAAATTTATTACAAAACAAAAACCTAAATTATAGTGTTGTAAAAATAAAGGATAGCAAACGTT
>JBBSPH010000206.1:0-4993 GCA_038258985.1 Flavobacteriales bacterium | reverse complement strand
CCCTCGTTAAAGTTGTTCGACTCGATTACTTGGTTTCCTTCTTTTACTGGAACGTCGAGAATCATCCCAGCCACAGTGGCACGCACGCTGGTGTTGGCATATTCTCCCAATCCGGCTGTAGTTCCCGTACGGATAATGTCATAATTCTGGCTTGCACCGCTCAGCGAGACTTGCTCTTGTGCATAGCGTTGCTTTGCATTGTTATAGTTATTCTGTGCCAGATCAAAGTCGTTTGCAGCGATCACGCCCTTGTCAAAAAGTTCCTTTTGACGGTTGTAGATTGCTGTCTGGTTGTCTAGTCCCAATTTGGCAGTTTGTACCGCTGTGCGTTGGGATGCAATGCTATTCTTTGCACTAGTGAGCGAGCTTACATTTGGCACCACCTTGATGTCTGCTATCAGCGCACCTGCCTCCACATAATCTCCTGCTTCTACGTGGATTTTCTCGATTACTCCAGAGATGTTGGGTTTGATATTCACCTCTTCCTTAGGGACAATACTACCAGTCGCGACGGTTTCCTTAATAATGGTCTGGGTAACAGCCATCTCTGTCTCATAGGTTTCTGGATCCTCTAGATCCTTGACTACGATGTACCAGATTCCCGCTACTGCGAGCAAAACAATAACGGCAAGCGTTATGATGGTGCCTCTTCTTTTCATTTTATGACTCTTTAATTCGTTGGTTATTCAGTTCTTAATGCATCTACTGGTTTCATGGTTGTCGCTCTGGAGGCTGGAATAAATCCAGCCAATAGTCCAGCAACTATCAATACCAGTAATGCGACGATCACTACTTTGATGTCTACTGTGGGATTTGCAAAATTTGAAACCGGTCCCACCGATTCCAATATAGAATTCATCAAGTAGATCATTCCTGCAGAAAAAGCGATGCCCGCCAGTCCCGCCACCATGGTTAGCACGATACTTTCCTGTAGGATCTGGGCTTTGATATCCCACGGCGTCGCGCCCAGCGCGCGCCGTACTCCTATTTCATTTGTTCTTTCCTTCACCACAATCAACATAATGTTGCTGATACCTATACCACCAGAGATCAGGATCAAACCACCTACAAAATAACCCACAAAAGCCATGATGTCGAACAGGCCATTGACCTTGGCAAACTGTTCTGCAATGTCCCGGTTGCCCAGTGCACGCTCATCATTGGGATGTACAGATCTCAATTCACGCAAGGTGGCTAGGATTTCAGGCTTCAGCGTCGTGATGCTAACTTGATCGTTTGCGGTAATAGCCATGTATCCTACATTGTCTCCTGTATTGAACGCTTTCGCGAAAGTGGTAAATGGAATAAAAATAGTATTCGCTTCTTCCTCACTATCACCAGAGCTATTGGGATTCTTAAAGACGCCGACTACTTTAAAGTTGACACCATTGATCGTGATATAGGAACCAATGGGCTCCTCGCCTATATCATATAATGTTTTGATCACGTCAACACCTATAACTGCGGTTTTGAGGTTATTATCAATATCAGAATAACTAATGTATCTACCCGCAGTGATGTCCATGGGCTGCTGATTGATAAATTCTGGATAGTCACCCATAATCTGGAAAGCTCCCGTGCGCTCGTTTCTTGTCACGTTATTTCCGCCACGGTATCCGCCTAATTGAAACCTGGGAGAAACGTAATCTAGATCAGGGAATTTCTGCTTCAAGGCAGCAACGTCTGAAACTTTAAGCTCAAAACGCCTGCCTTTTGCGAATCCTTTATAGGGCATCGAGGTAGATTGCGCCCATAGAAACATAGAGTTGGTAGCAAAATCACCAAAGTCTTTGCTAACTCCCGTGCGCAAACCGTTGGTAAGCGCTAGCAACAATACGAGGATGAATATTCCCCAAAACACCCCAAAAGCTGTCAGAAAAGTCCTGAATCGGTTAGCGTTGAGCGCTTCTAGTATTTCGTTCCACCTGTCCTTGCTAAACATATTATTCGTCTCTTAAGGCTTCAATGGGTCTAATATTCGCCGCGCGTCTCGCGGGTATAAATCCTGCCAAAGCTCCTGCAATAATCAATATTGCTAGTGTTGTCAGTGAGGTTCCAAGGTCTGCTTTTGGATAACGCAGGAAATCTGTTTCTACCAATGGACTCAATGCTTCTAGCGCAAAGACTCCAGCCAGTAAACCTAATAATCCAGATATTGCCGTGATAAAGATGGCTTCCTGTAAAATCATTCCTGTAATCTGCGATGGCAGGGCGCCGAGGGCTTTACGAATTCCTATTTCCTTGGTTCTTTCTTTTACGATGATCAGCATGATATTACTCACTCCCACGATTCCTGCAATGATGGTTCCTATTCCTATAAACCAAAACACCAGCCTGATGGTATCAATCAATCCGTATATTTTTTTGGCCTCTTCAAGTGTGTTAAAAACATTGACTGCAGACCGGTCATCTGGCGATACTGTAAACCTACCTCGCAGATCCTGATCAATAGCAGCCGCCATGGCGGTACTAGTTTCCACAGCCTCGTCAAAATTATCGCTCATCTTCACCGTGTAAGAAATGCTACGTATATCTTGCCCAGCATTAAACACCTGCTGCGCTGCGGTCAACGGTATAAAAAGGCGGGATTCCTCGCGGCTCCCACCAGGGTCTGTGTAAACACCTACTACTTGAAAATTGACGTTGTTATTTAAAATAATAATTTTGCCGATAGGATCTTCTTCCAGAAAAAGATCTGTTTTCATCTGTTGTCCTATGACGGCTACTTTGTTATTATCGTCAAGATCGGCTTGATTCAGAAACCGCCCTGAAACCATGTCCTGATTCTCGATAAATTGCTGGTCTGCGTTTGCTCCTTCTATGCGGTAACTCCCTTGCTGATTTTTGTAGTTGACCTGACCACCCCAGGTAGAATAGGTGGCGGTTTTATATTCTATGTTATCCTCAAATTTTTGGTTCAGGTTGTCATAGTCGCTATTGCGCAATTGTAACCTGCGTCCTGGATTGAGGCCTTGATAACCTTTTGTGGTTATTCCCGTCCTGATGGAAATCTTATTGGTGGCATCGCTTTCAAACTGCGACCGCACTCCATTCTCAATTCCATTGGAGAAACCCATCAAAATCACAAGAATAAAGATTCCCAGAAACACAGAAAAAGCCGTCAAAAATGTACGGAGTTTGTTTTTTCGTATCGTTTCAAAAATCTCCTGCCAACTCTCTACGTTAAACATGAGCGAGCGCTTTGACTTGGTTGACCAGCGTATCGTCTATGATGCGACCATCTTTAAGATTGACGATGCGCTTGGTCATTTCGGCGATGTCTGGCTCGTGGGTAACGATAAGTATGGTGCGTCCTTCCTCGTTGATGCCTTGTATCAAATCCATTACTTCGTAGGAAGTTTTTGTATCCAGCGCTCCCGTTGGCTCATCTGCAAGTAAAACTTTTGGGTCACTGGCTAGCGCTCTTGCAATGGCAACACGTTGTTTTTGTCCACCAGAAAGCTGGTTGGGTAGGTGGTCTGCCCAATCGGCGAGGCCTACTTTTTCTAGGTAGTGCATTGCGCGCTCTTCCCGCTCGCGTCTGGGAAGTTTCTGGTAATACAACGGCAACGCCACGTTATCCATGGCGTTTTTATAATTGATAAGGTTAAAGGACTGAAAAATAAATCCCAGAAACTTGTTGCGGTATTGCGCCGCAATCTTTTCATTCAGGTTTTTAATGGGCGTGTTATCCAGCGTATAGCTGCCTTCATCTGCCTCGTCCAGCATCCCTAAAATATTCAACAATGTAGATTTTCCCGATCCCGAGGATCCCATAATGGAAACCAACTCACCTTCCTTAACACTAAAGTTAATTCCCTTTAAAACGTGCAGCGAGTTGCTACCCGTCTTATAGGATTTGTGAAGGTCTTTGATTTCAATCATTTGAGATTTTTTCTAAGCTTAGAAAAGCATGTTGACAAGACTCCTAAAGAACGCAATAGTTACACCACGCTTGTTAATATCTCGTTAATTCAAACTTTTCTTACTAGTGCTGCGGTAAATCATGTAAATGATTGCACCAACCAGTAAGTAAGGAAATATCATCAAGTACGTAATCCCATTATTTAAACCCTGAGCCTCGGCCTCGCTACCACCGCTCTCAATGACTGCACGACACATGGCACATTGCGCTTTCGCGAAAGCGGAAAATAGAACTGCCACAATAACAAGTAACGACTTTTTCATAGGCGATTAGTAGTAGGGAAACATAAAAACATACACGGCAACGCCCGTAAATGCTACATACAACCAAATGGGAAAAGTCCAGCGCGCTATTTTCCTGTGGCGGTCATACCGCTTGTTCCACGCAAAATACATCGTGTACAAAACCAATGGCAGGATAATTCCCGACAAGGCGATGTGGGTAATCAGGATAAATAAATAGATCGCCCGGTAGGGAGCGTCTTCGGGATAGGGAACTGGTTCATTGCTTATTTTTGAAATCACATAACTTACCAAAAATATCGCGCTGAGTACAAATGCCGTAGTCATCACAGCACGGTGTGCCCTGCTGTTTCCCGATTTGATCAAGGTAAATCCCGTGACCAAAAGCAAAGCGGTACTACCATTTAAAATAGCATGAAACAATGGGAAAAGGCCAGATTCAACGCCTAAAAAGTTGTAGCGCTCTGGCATCAACATCAACAATACCACCACTAGTGGTACGATGATGGAAATGGCAATGATGATGGCTGGGCCTCTTTTTTCTAACATGCTAATTATTCAATAGGATTTCTGCATCATCCATAATTTCATCGAGTTGTGCGGGTATATCATTTTCGGCAATACCGCTGTAGACGTAGATCCAGTTGTCGTAAGCGTCCTTGCGGGATCGTATATAGCCATCGCGATCAACGAGGGCAAAGTTACCGCTGTGCTCAAACTTAATGGCCGCATCGTCGCTTTCACCCACATAAGAGTTGAAGCCTTCACGTGCCAGTTGGTACGTCTTTGTTTTGTCTCCTGTCAAGAATTGCCAGTGGGTGGTGGT
>JBBSPH010000205.1:0-5020 GCA_038258985.1 Flavobacteriales bacterium | reverse complement strand
CTGGCTAATTCAAATAAATCTAAACATGAAAACAAAATTAAATGGAATTTTGACGCTACTTCTAGCGTTGGTTGTGCAAGTAGCTTTTGCACAACAAACAGTTACCGGTAAGGTTACTGACCCGGCAGGTGATCCTATATTAGGCGCGACTGTAGTGGTAAGCGGTAGTTCAAACGCTACTACAACTGATTTTGATGGAAATTACTCCATATCGGCAAGTGCTGAAAGTTCGTTGGTATTTTCTTTTACCGGCTACACGCAGCAGACAATCGCTATAGGTAATCGAACGTCAATTAATGTTACAATGAGTACATCACTTGACGCTATCGTAGTGACTGGTTACAGCAATAGGTCGCAAGAACTATCTACCTCCGCAGTTTCCACAGTAACTTCAGAGGATATTCAAAATCTCGTACCATCCTTAAGTGTTGATAACATGCTACAAGGAAAGGCTGCTGGTGTTCAAGTGACAGGAGCGAATGGAAGACCAGGACAAACTGCCCTAGTACAAATTAGAGGTCTAGGTTCGATTAATGCGAGCACAACCCCACTTTACGTTGTTGATGGAGTGCCAATTGATGCCAACGATGTAAATAACATAAATCCAAATGATATTGAAACCTTTAGCATTCTCAAAGATGCTGCTACGGTTTCTCTATATGGATCTCGTGGTGCGAATGGTGTTGTTTTGATAACTACTAAACAAGGAAAATCAGGCGAGTCAAGAATAACTTTGAGATCTTCAATTGGAGTTGGGTCAAGAATTGATGATCCATTTGACTTGATGAATGCCACCCAAAAATTAGAATTGGAAAGACAATATGCAGCATTAGGTGTGAACGCTGCAAGAAATTTACCTGGAGCTGTTTCTACGCCTGAACAATTAGCAACCTTAATAAGCAGGGATACAGATTGGGAAGATGCTCTTTTGAGAAATTCTTACATTCAGTCAAATTCGCTAAGCATAGCAGGTGGAGAAGAAAAATTAACCTATTTTCTTTCCTTAGGTTATGATAAGAATTCTGGAATTATTGATAGAATAGATGGATTTGAACGTATCACAGCACGCTTAAATAGCACCTATGAAGCTAAAAAATGGCTGACCATAGGGACGAATCTGTCCATGGCTCGAAGCTCTACAGATTTACCACGTGATCGTAACAATGTTCAAAATCCTTTCAGAGCAATGTATGATTACAATCCATACGACCCATTGTTTTTGAGAGATGAAAATAATGAAATCGTCGTAGGACCAGATGGGCAAAATGTTTTTAACCCGACTAGATCTGGATTTCCAATAGCAAGAGCATTAACAACAGAGTTAGAAGACAATCGTAATTTCTTGATTATAGGAAATCTTTCAGCAAATGTGAAGTTTAGTGATCATTTTTCCAATAGGTTTCAGGTTGGAGCAACAAACAATAGGTTTAATCGAACCAACAGATCCCTTGCAGGAGGAACACTAGATGCCATTGTAGGAGACGCTAATTTTCCTGGTAACCAAACTGACAATTTTAGCAATGAGCTTCAATACAATGTTAGCAACATTTTCAACTATACGGATACTTATGGGGAATTTAATAACCTTAGTGCGGATGTCCTTTTGGAATATAACGAAAACATCTTCACCAGCTTCTTTGCAACTAGTCGAGGTTTTCCATCGCCAGACTTCCCGTATCAAAATGTAGCAGCCCAAGCGACGGCAGCAGGATCAACTGAAAGCAGAAGAATTTTGTTTTCCCAAGGTTTATTTTTGAATTACGACTATGATGGTAAATACCTAGCAACGGCATCCGTAAGAAGAGACGGCTCTTCAAGATTTGGACCTAATAACAAGTATGGAACTTTTTATAGTGGTAGCTTAGGTTGGAATCTTGCACGCGAGGCCTTCTTAGAAGGAACTGCGGTTAACAATTTGAAATTGAGAGCATCTTACGGTACCGCAGGGAATCAGAATATTGGTGACTTCCTATTCTTAGACTTATTAGGATTTGGAACTTACAATGGAAGGACTACAGCTGTGCCATTAGGAGTTGGTAATCCGGACATTAAATGGGAAGGTCAAACCACGTTTGATATTGGGGTAGAGTTCGGATTTTTCCGAAATAGAGTAAGAGGAGTAGTAGACTACTATGTAAAGACTTCTGATGATTTATTGTTAAACAGACCAATTTCTTTCACCGTTGGTGATGAAAATAATGCCGTTACTTCAAACATTGGAAAAACTGAAAATAAAGGATTGGAAGTTACCTTGAGTGGTGATCTTATTAGAAACAGCAATTTTACTTGGACTGTAGGAGGTAATGTATCTTTTATCGATAATGAAGTGAAAGAGCTAATTAATGGCGCTGACATCAATAACGGTAACACAATTCTAAGAGAAGGTGAAGAAATAAACACCTATCAACTTGTACGTTACGCTGGTGTAAACCCGGATAATGGTGCACCGCAGTACCTTGACTTAGACGGAAATATTACTGAAACCTTCTCAGCTGGATTCCAAACTACCCTATCCGGAAAGTCTCCTTTGGCAGATGTTCAAGGAGGATTTTATACTAGTGTTAATTATAAAGGCTTCGGGCTAAGAGCTGATTTTGTAGGTCAGTCGGGTAATTATATCAACAATCTTCAAAGATCAGCTGGAATTTCTATCGGCGGTATAGCTTCCAATCGTAGAGTTGAGTCTTTCAACTACTGGCAAAATCCAGGAGATACTAATGTCCTTCCAAGTCCATTATTTCAAGGGACTGCAGACCAAAATTCTACTCGTTTTCTTGAAAAAGGAGATTATATAAGGTTACGTACCCTAACTGTTGATTACAATATGCCTTCCAGAATACTTGACGGAATTGTTGGGATCAAGTCATTGAGAATCTATGCAACTGGACAAAACATCCTCACGTTTACAGACTATGAAGGCGATCCGGAAATCGGTATAGGTTCAGGAGAAAATTCCGCTCCAGGCGACGCAGGTTTTGTTGCTGGTCAATTTTCCCTATTTAGCTATCCGCAAACTAAATCCTATATAGTTGGTATAGAGATTGGACTTTAATTCAACAAATTTAAAAATCATGAAAAAATATATAAAAAACATATCAATTCTATTTGTCAGTATAGCGCTGATCAGCTGTGATGATGAATTAAATGACCTCGAACCTTTCATCCAAGGTAACCCTGCAACATTCTTCACAAATGAGCAGAGTTTTCAAAATGGAGTGGATGGTATCTATAGTCAATTCTTCAATTACTACGCTAGTACGACATCGGGTTATCAAGGAATTCCAGATATTCTTGCGGACAATGTGATATTGGCACAAACAGGACGTCTTTCAAATGAAGTCATTTACGACTTCCGATTTACACCAGTAACAGGTGGCGCTATAAGTCTATATCTAAGTGAAGGCTACGAGGCCGTAAATGCCTCTAACCTTGTTATAGGTCAGATTGATAACCTTCCGGATGGAGCAGTAAAGGATAACATTTTGGGTCAGGCATTAGCCGCAAGAGCTATCGCGCATTTTGATATGGTGAGGATTTATGGTAAAATTCCTACTCAAAGTTCAGATGCCTTGACCTCTCCGGGTATTGTATATAGTAAGGTAGAAGATGGTGATACTGTGGATCCATTTGCTCTACCCGCAAGAGAAACCGTTGCTAGCAATTATGAGGAAATTATAGAAGATTTAGTGGCTGCAAGTAACATTATTGCTGCAACAAACGGCGAAGGAAGGTTGACCAGAAATTCAGTTTTTGGAATGCTTTCTCGAGTCTATTTGTATACTGGTCAATGGCAGCTTGCGATTGATGCAGCGAATGAGGTAACTACTCCTATTGCTACAGCAGCTCAGTTAGCTGGTGTGTTTCTAGATGCTAATAATGCAGGTATTGTGACTGAATGGGCTTTAAACACAACAACCCAAGCCGCAGCTGCGAACGTAGGCGTACTATACAGCCAAACTGTAGCAACGAATGTTCGATCAGAATATGCTGTCGATCTTGCGTTTTTCAATAGCATAGCTCAAGATGATATCCGCAAAACAATATTTATCTTTCAAGGTACTCAAGATGGCAATACTTACAACGCTGTAAGAAAGTTTAGAGGAGAAACAGGACAGGTCAATGGTAGATTAGATATAAAGGTAATGCGTGCAGAAGAGGTTTTACTAAATAAAGCTGAAGCTCAGTTTAAGTTGAATAGACAAGCCGAAGCTCTTACTACTCTCAATTTATTAAGAGCAGAACGTTTTACCAATTTTGTTCCAGGAACTGAAACAGGAGCGGCGTTAGAGGCAGCTATCAATTCAAATAGAAGAATAGAATTATCCTTTGAAGGTCACAGATTTTTTGATATTAAAAGAAATGGGCTTCCAATCACTCGATCTACTTTTGGAGATATTGCTGATGGAACAGGAACCCCTGCTGAGATTATGACTATCCCAGCTGGCGATCCAAGGTTTCAACTACCTATTCCGATTGATCAAACAAATGCAAATCCTAATTTTGCACAGAATCCTGGATACTAAATATTATTAGAATCTTCACTAACCCGTCTAGACAACTAGACGGGTTTTTTATTGCTCGAAATCTAGAGGATACTTTTATCTTTACAACCTATGAAACCAGAACAACAAATTCACGGCCTACGACCGATTTTAGAAGCAATAGAGAGCGGGAAAGACATCTCTAAGATCTATTTCCTAAAAGAGGGAAATGGTGTTCTGTTCAACCAGCTGCAGATTGCAGCACGCAAAGCTGGGATAGGCACTTCGTTTGTACCCGAAGAAAAATTGTACAAGCTAACCAAGGAAAATCATCAAGGGGCAGTAGCCGTCCTCTCCCCAATCAGTTATTCAATTCTTGAAGAAGTTCTGGAAGCTACAGATCTCACGGCTAATCCTATATTCCTTCTTTTGGACGGAATTACTGATGTTGGTAATTACGGCGCGATCATTAGAACAGCAGAGTGTACAGGAGTAACAGCTGTGATAGTTTCGGAGAAAGGGTCTGCTCCCATCAATAG
>JBBSPH010000204.1:0-5023 GCA_038258985.1 Flavobacteriales bacterium | reverse complement strand
GTTGGAAGATGACCGCAGCGCAGAAACCGGCGCATGGGTAAAGGCGCAAAACAAGGTTACCCAGAATTATCTATCACAGATTCCCTACCGCCAGCAGATCAATGATCGTTTGACAGAGCTTTGGAATTACGAAAAGGTGAGCGCTCCATTTATAGAGGGCGATTATGCCTACTTCTATAAAAATGACGGTTTACAGAATCAATCTGTGTTGTATCGCTATGCAAAAGATGCAGACCCTTCAACGGCTACGGTATTTCTAGATCCTAATTCTTTTGCGACAGACGGTACGATTTCCCTGGGTGGCATGAGTTTTACGGAAGATGGTTCTAAAGTCGCCTATGCCATTTCAGAAGGTGGTAGCGACTGGAGAAAGATCATTGTGTTAGACGCCGAAGGCAAAAAAATGATAGGTGATACTATCATTGATGTAAAATTCTCTGGCATGTCTTGGTATAAAAACGAAGGAATCTATTATTCCAGTTATGACAAGCCGACTGGCAGTGAGTTGAGTGCCATGACTGACCAGCACAAACTGTATTACCACAAGTTGGGAACGCCGCAAAGTGAGGACAAAGTCATTTTCGGTAATTCAACAGACCAGAAATACCGATACATAGGAGGCGGTGTGACAAATGACCAACGTTTTCTGGTAATAAGTGCCAGTACAAGTACAAATGGTGGGAAATTATTCATGAAACGTCTAGACCAGCCAGCGGCACCTTTAGTGACTGTGTTGGATAATTTTGATACCAATAGCGGGTTAATGCACAATGAAGGCGACAAGCTCTGGATAGTTACGGACTACAACGCACCCAATAAAAAGGTTGTTACCACAGATTTCTCTAACCCAACGCCAGCCAACTGGACAGACCTGATTCCAGAAACGCAAAGCGTGCTTTCACCATCCACAGGTGGCGGTTACATCTTTGCAGAATATATGGTGGACGCCGTTTCCCAGATCAAACAATACAACTACGACGGGACGTTAGTCCGTGACGTGAAATTACCGGGAGTGGGTAATGTCGGTGGATTCGGCGCTAAGGAAGAAGATAAATCCCTCTATTATTCCTTTACCAATTATGTGACACCTGGGAGTACCTATAAATTTGATATAGAGAAAGGAACGTCTGAGGTCTATAACAAACCCAACGTCAAGTTTGACCCAGCCAACTATGAAAGTAAGCAAGTCTTCTATACTTCCAAGGATGGGACTAAAATCCCGATGATTATTTCCTACAAGAAGGGAATGAAACAGGATGGTAGCAACCCAACTATCCTTTATGGGTATGGAGGATTCAACATCTCACTATATCCGGGATTCTCAGTTTCCCGAGCTGCATGGATGGAAATGGGCGGCATCTATGCCGTAGCAAATCTACGTGGTGGCGGTGAGTACGGTACAAAATGGCACAACGCCGGTACCAAGATGGAGAAGCAAAACGTCTTTGACGACTTCATCGCAGCAGCAGAATTTCTTAAAAAAGAAAAATACACCAGCACTGAAAAGCTAGCAATCCAAGGAGGATCCAACGGTGGACTTCTCGTAGGCGCCACGATGACGCAACAGCCTAACCTAGCCGCTGTCGCCATCCCACAGGTAGGCGTTCTCGATATGCTGCGCTATAACAAGTTTACCGCTGGTGCGGGCTGGGCCTATGATTATGGAACGGCAGAGGATAATGCAGAAATGTTTAGTTACCTTAAAAACTATTCGCCGCTTCACAATGTTGAAAAAGGAACCAGGTATCCTGCCACTATGGTAACCACCGGTGACCACGACGACCGGGTAGTTCCCGCACACAGTTTTAAATTTGCTGCAGAGCTACAATCCAAGCAGGCTGGTGACAATCCAACCTTGATACGCATTGAGACAGATGCTGGCCACGGCGCGGGAAAACCTACCAGCAAGACCATTGAGGAACTGACGGATATCTATGGATTCACCCTATACAATATGGGCTACACGACATTGCCGGAAATGAGCGGAAAATAATTTAGACCTCTTCATAAAAACTAAACCGCTGGATTGATTCAGCGGTTTTTTTGTGCCGTTTTTTGATGTAAATAGATGAAAGAATAATGGGGCTGGTTCGCTTTCGCGAAAGCAAACCCAACAGAAGTTCATGCCGCATTTATTGCGGTACGAAAGCGAACTCTTTGACACACAATCGAAAGAGATTAAACTTCCTACAAATAAAAAGTTAATTATCCGCTTCTAAGTGTTATTTTGTAATACTAAGGAACCAACACATGATCAACTTTACACCGGCTAAGTTAAGTTCATACTTCTTCCTCCTATTCTTTGCCTGTAGCATTAGCATGCAGGCGCAGCAAAAACAGATTGAGTTGTACGTTGCAAAGGGAAAAAGGAGCATGAGAAATATGGACTCGCTGCTATACTTCTCCAACAAATTGATACAGATAAATGACAGCACCGCAAAAGCAGAAGGCTATTACTTGAAGGCGCTGGCATGGCAACGTCAACGCATAACCGACAGCACGCTAGCTGCCTATCAAGAGGCAGAAAAGTTTGTTCCTGAAAGGAACCAAGAACTATTAGGTAGGATTTATCAAGGATTTGGTACCTATTATCTCATGCAAAAAAACCCTGCCAAGGTGATGGATTATGCCATTCTACAGGAGAACATTGCCAGAGAAATTAATAACGAGCGCTTGTTGACGTCTGCCTTATCTAAAAAGAGTATTGCCTTTATGGAAATGGGCAATCTGGAAGCGAGTATAAAACCGCTTTTGGAAAGCGCCAAAATTGAAGAAACCCTCGAACCTAACCAACTGCCCGCCACTTATGGCAATATCTCTACCGCTTACAGAAAATTAAACAGGCCAGAAATGGAACTGAAATGGATCCAAACATCGTTAAAGGCTGCACGATCCCATAGTAACCCGGTCTTTATGTTCGGCTCCCTACAGCGTCTTGCAGATTTTTACGAACGTAGCAAGCGCACAGACAGCGCTAGATTCTATGCCAATGAAATTTTAGCATTACCCAATTTATTTCTAGACCAACAGGTTGCCACCCAATTAACCATGACCAGAATAGCGCTAGCAGAAAATAATATTGCGGCAGCTGAGCAAGCTTTTCAAAAGGCCAATTCCATCCCGCTCAAAGGAAACTTCATAGGCTTGAAGTCGGGAATGCCCTTTATTGAACAAAAGATCTTGAGAAAAAAAGGTGAATACGCCGCAGCCGAAAAAATTCTGGATAGCCTAACTAAAGCTGCCTCGGCAAGAAGTGCCGGCGGAATCACCTACCCGTATCTATTGGAAAAGGCAGAGTTGTACCAAGAGCAAGGAAAGTATGAGGAGGCCTACACTGCATTCACCGAATACACAAGAATTAAGGACAGTCTGACGGCCACAAATGATCTGGCGATCATACAGCGTGCTGCTAATGAGTACGATCTGGAGAACAAAGAAAAAGCCATCGAGGAAGCGCTGGAAAAAAATAAGGCTTCACAGACAACAATCGTTGTTCTGGTCATAGGTTCATTGTTAGTGATTCTTGCGATGGGACTCGTTTACCGCAAGCTCCTTAACAGCAAATTGAGGGTGGACGATCTAGAAGTGAAAAACAAAGAAATAACCGCATCCTTTCAAAAGTTACAACAGCAATTATCCTATTTAAAACAGGAGGAGGTCTCGTCCAGTATTCTTGTGAATTCAAAGCAAGTGGTAAAGCTGGACCAGCTGGAATATGTCAAAAGTGAGGGGCATTACCTCGACTATTTTGTCATCAATGAAAAACTACCCATTACAGAAAGAAGTGCGCTGAAGGATCGGATTGCAGAACTAGAAAGTAGCGGTTTCCTACAAGTTCATCGTTCCTTTGTCATCAATATAGAAAAGGTGAAATCCATACAATCTGGACTCGTCATCATGGATACGGGAATTCAAATACCTCTATCTAGGACATTTAAACAACGTCTGAAGGATGAACGTCATCCGCTGTTTGCTTAGAAAAGAATCGCTGTTATAATTTTGATTCATTTACATTCCTACACTCCCTACTATTTTCCCTGTTATTCATGATGGTAATCGTGCCATTCATGACAAACCCCTCTCAGCCCTCTTATATTACCTTGTAAATAATTCATTTTTGGATATTCCGCTTTCGCGAAAGCGAACTCTAAAATTGAAGTTATGACGCAAATTTACCAATCTGATTACCTCACCATTCATGATTATGATAACTTGATGGTGCAGGAATGGAGCAATATCGCCATCACGATTTCCCATTTTAAAAAAGAACTAAAGAACTACCTAACGCACTTCAAAAAGATGCGTCCCAGTGGCGTCTTATGGTTGCAGGAAAACTTCACGCTTACTATTCCCATAGAATTACACCACTGGATGGAAGAGCATATCTTGATCCCACAGTACAAATCTGGATTGCGCAAGATGGCCCTGACATTGCCTCATGACCAGCAAGCACACTTGTCCATCATCGATTCCTTCCACAAGGTAAGCTCTGTCATGCATCCCAGATATTTCGTAAGTAAGGAAAAGGCTCTTCACTTTTTACGTGAAGGCGCTGTGGGTAAGGAAAGCCGAGAGCTGCACTATGAGGTAACGCGGTCACTAGACCAGACGCAGATCATGCTTAAAGTAGATCACCGTCACCTGCCACATGCCATACGTCATCTGGATCGCTTGAAAACGCAGTTTCACTTCCGGATAATGCATACCGATGTTTTTGCACATTTAACGCTACGGGAATTGGAGATCTTTAGAGCCATTTGTTCTGGAGAGGTGAATCGGGTGATTGCAGACCAGCTGTTTTTGTCAGAATCTACCGTGGCGACCCATAGAAAATCCATCGTTAAGAAACTGGGTATCAAGACAAGTAAAGATTGGCATCTTTTTGCGCAAGCATTCTTATAAACGATTCCTGCTGTAGATTACCTTTGTGGAATGTTGCAACTGGACGCGGTTAGTTTCGCTTTTGAGTCACGCAGTGGTGAAAGATTTCACACTGAGCAGAGTCGAAGCGCGAAAGCGGAAG
>JBBSPH010000203.1:0-5090 GCA_038258985.1 Flavobacteriales bacterium | reverse complement strand
TGATTTTGATTACGAGGAAACCACGAATGAGGTTGATAATATATTTTCCGGCTTTTTCGATTGGTTGTTTGATAAACTGGGCCAGTGGTTCGGGATTGATATTGATCCATTCTGGGCACAGGTACTCAAATGGACGGTTTATGCTCTGTTTGCCGGTATCGCTATCTATTTTATCGTCCGTTTGCTGTCCAACGAGAAAGCATCTGGAATGCGCGCGAGAGGAAAGGGCAAGGGCAACGAGATCAAGATCCAGGAAACCCATATTGAGGAGATTGACTTGACCCAATTTATAAAGGATGCTATTGCAAACGGTAACTACCGCAATGCGGTGCGCTACCTGTACCTTAACTCGCTCAAAAAGCTGAGTACCAGTGGGAAGATCGCTTGGGATTTCCAGAAAACCAACAGCGATTATTATCGCGAGTTGAAAGATCTTGACCTCAAGGAGCAATTCAAGAAAGTTTCTTATTTGTACGACTACATCTGGTATGGTGAGTTTCCCATTGACGAACACGCTTTCGCGAAAGCGCAAACGGAATTTGATGCTTTAAATAAAAAGGCAGCCTGATGGACAAGAGATCAAAAATCATACTTTACGTCCTAGCCGCAATCTTAATAGGCCTTTTTGTGGTGGAAAGCACCCGACCGAAACCCATCAACTGGCGACCCAGCTACACGAGCGGCGACAAGGTGCCGTTGGGTGCTTTCGTTTTATTTGACAACCTCAAATCCCTTTTTCCTGATGCGCAGATCAAGAGCATTGATCAAGTGCCCGTTGATTTTTTGATTGAGAATGAAGATGTGACAAATGCTTCATACGTTTTCCTGAATGATTACCTAGAATTTGACCAGACGGAAGCCGATTATCTCATGGAGTTCGCCGCGCGAGGGAATAAGGTCTTCATATCTGCAAATAGTGCTTTTGGACCACTCGCGGACACGCTTAAGTTACACACCAGCAGCAGTAGTTATTATGGTGGCGATGGCGAGGATACCATCCGTACACGATTGACTAACAAATCGTTTGATGACCGCAGCTACGTCTACCACCGTGCGGGATCCTATCGGTATTTTGAGGAGTACGACACCTTGAATACCAAAGTGCTGGGCGAGGTGCTGGCCTTTAATGCAGGATCGGGTTATCTGGAATCCTTGTTTGTATCTGACGAAGAAGATGAGGTGTTTTTTGATGAAGATGATGAAGACTCCTATGCCTACACAAAAGCAGCGGAGTTGAAAACCAGATTGACGCCACAAGTCAATTATGTGGAGGTCAAGGTGGGCAAGGGCGCTATCTATTATAACTTAAATCCAGTTGCCTACAGCAACTTCTATCTGCTGAACGGCAAGGAACAGTATGTGGCAGAATCACTTTCCTACCTCAATAATGGCGGCGATATCTATTTTGATGATTATGGCAAGTCTGGAAAAAAAGTTGTGGAGTCTTCCATGCGTTTTGTGCTATCACAACCTTCCTTGAGCTGGGCCTATTATCTGGCTCTTGGTGGCATATTGCTCTACATGATATTTGTTAGCAAGCGCGAGCAGCGTATTGTTCCCGTCGTCAAACCGCTGGAAAACGCTACCGTGGAGTTTACCAAAACAATAGGGAATCTTTACTACCAGAGCGGTGACTTTACAAGCATTGTAGAAAAGAAGATCACATTTTTTCTAGAGCGCATACGCTCGACTTATTATCTGAATACAGAAAAACTGGACGGTACATTTATCCAGCGGCTGGCAACCAAATCTGGCAATACGCTCAAAGAAACCGAAGAAATTATCGCCTATATCAATAATTTACGGGCAAAACCATTGCATAACGAACACGAATTGAAGCGACTCAACAAACGCATTGACGCTTTCTTTAAAGAAAACCAATAGATGGAAGAAAATCAGAACAACCAACCAGAAGACCACAAAAACAACCTTCCAGAGCCAGCACAGGAGCAATTCGTTAACGAACCCGTTGATATTTCATCTAACGAACCACCTGCAGTTAAGAGCGATGAACCTGAGGTAAATAACTCCGAAAGCGATGAACTGAAATTCAGCAATCGGGTTGATTTGACAGACCTTTCCAACGCTGTCGCGAAAGTAAAAAGCGAATTGCGCAAAGTGATTGTGGGTCAAGAGGAAATGATCGATTTATTGATCGTTTCCATTCTAGCCAATGGGCACTCGCTCATTGAAGGTGTTCCTGGAGTGGCAAAAACAGTAACGGCTAAATTGCTCGCCAAAACGATGCAAGTAGGCTTTTCCAGAATCCAGTTCACGCCAGATTTGATGCCTAGCGATATTTTGGGAACGTCTGTTTTTTCTATGAAAAACAATGAGTTTGAATTCAAACAGGGACCGATCTTCTCCAATATCATCCTGATCGACGAGATCAACCGCGCACCGGCCAAAACGCAAGCTGCCCTGTTTGAAGCAATGGCAGAACGCCAGATAACCATTGATGGCAAAGAATACACGATGGATAAACCATTCCTGGTGTTTGCTACTCAGAACCCAATAGAGCAGGAGGGAACCTATAGATTGCCAGAGGCACAATTAGACCGATTTCTTTTCAAGATCAATGTGAATTATCCCAACCTGGAAGAAGAAATCAAAATTCTGGAGGGCAACCACCACCGTAAAAACTCAGACCCAGAATCATTGATTGAAGGAGTAATGAGCGCTCAGCAAATCGTCCAGCACCAAGAAACGGTGAAAGGAATCGTTGTAGAGGACAACCTGATCAAATACATTGCAGAGATTGTACTCAACACTCGAAATAATGCCAACCTTTATCTAGGTGCATCGCCGAGAGCATCTATAGCAATCATGAACGGTTCTAAAGCTTACGCTGCGATCATGGGCCGTGATTTTGTCACACCAGATGATGTGAAATATATCGCTAAAGCGGTTATGAGACACCGCATTATCCTAACACCAGAACGCGAAATGGAAGGCTTTACCGCAGATCGCGCCGTGAACCAGATCCTAGAAACCATCGAGATACCACGATAGTGAAGAAAATTTATAAAGCCACTTTTCTAAGCAAACGATTCTTTCAGATTCTAATAGGTCTGGTATTATTGTTTATCCTAGCGTTCTTTTTCGAGCGGCTGCAGGGTTATCTGGTTTTTGGATTTTTTGTATTGATCGGTCTGTTGGTGGTCGACCTTTTCCTGCTTTACCGATCAAAAAATGGTGTGGATGCCAGCAGGGTTGTACCCGATAAATTTTCCAATGGTGATGAAAATCCAGTGGAGATAAAGCTGCGTAACGCTTATAGCTTTAAGGCAAGCTATAGAATCATTGACGAGTTGCCGGTACAGTTTCAAGTGAGGGATTTTAAAATCGAGAAATCGCTAGCATCTGGTGAGACAACTACCTTGACTTATACCGCACGACCGGTGGAGCGTGGCGAGTTTCATTTCGGTTCGTTGAATGTGTTTGCAAAGTCAGGAATAGGTCTCGTGTGGCGCAAATTTATTTTTGATCAGGACGCGATGGTGCCCAACTATCCATCATTTCTCCAAATGCGCAAGTATGAGTTAATGGCGTTTACCAACAAACTCAAGGATTATGGGATGAAGAAAATCCGCAGGATTGGGAACACGATGGAGTTTGAGCAGATCAAGGATTACACGCTGGGCGATGATGTGCGCAATATCAATTGGAAAGCGACGGCAAAGCGCAACCAGTTGATGATCAATCAATTTCAGGATGAGAAATCACAACCAGTTTATTCCGTTATTGATAAAGGTCGGGTAATGAAAATGCCTTTTGAAGGCTTGAAGCTGGTGGACTATGCAATTAATGCGACTCTAGTTATTTCAAATATAGCCTTGAAGAAAGGTGATAAGGCGGGAATGTTCAGTTTTTCTAGTAAAGTGGATAATCAGGTGATGGCGCAGAAAAGATCGTCACAAATGAATTTGATTCTGGAGACGCTGTATAATCTGGATACCGACTTTCGCGAAAGCGATTTCTCCAGATTATATATTGATATTAAAAGGAAAATCACGCAACGCAGTTTGTTGTTATTGTATACCAACTTTGAAACGCTGGATGCGTTGCATAGGCAATTACCCTATTTACAAGCGATTGCAAAAAATCACTTGCTTGTAGTGATCTTTTTTGAAAATACGGAGTTAACGGGAATGCTGGACGAGAAAGTCGTGGATACACAAGATATATTCACCAAGACGATTGCAGAGAAGTTTGCTTATGAAAAAAAGCTCATTGTAAATGAGCTCAATAAATTTGGGATTCAGACAATCCTGACCAAACCGCAGGAACTTACGGTAAACACAATCAATAAATATCTAGAGATTAAGGCTAGAGGTTTACTTTAAACAGTAGATTAAGCATAGTTCAGAACTCGGCGTATCTCCATTATTTCTCGGTACAGATTTTTCGCCTTAGTGTGAAAAGTGCGCGCTCGTTCCCGATTATCTAAGGATACTTCAAAAGATCTGCGCATGAGTTCGCTGTATCTTTTTTCTTTTTGGCTTAATTTAATTTCTGTCGATTTCAATTCTCTCTCGCTCATGATTTACTTTTTTCAATCGTTTGCAAATTTATGACTAACAAAGAGTTATGAATTGTAAATGCATCTTAACAATTGTTAAGTAAAAATTAAAGTGTTGATTTCTAAAATTAATCCTGCAAAGCAAATACGCGCTTCAAGATATCGGTTGTGCGCTCATTGACATTAGTTCTTATTTGTACCTCTTCCTGAGCAATCATTTTAAACACACCTTCCAGCGCTTTCTGGGTTACATAATCTTTCAAATCTGGATTTACATCGTTCAACAACGGGATAGTATTGTAACGTGTGATGGCATCAGACCAAAGTTTTGTTGCTCCAACCTCGCCAAGATTTTTGTCAATGACGGGAGAGAATTTATCGTACAGTGATTTTTGAGTCTTACTTTCTAAATATGCGGTAGCGGCACGTTGGTCACCCAACAAAATGTTTTTTGCGTCAGCAAAAGTGATGTCTTTAACAGCATCTACAAAAATGGGTAAAGCCTCTTTTGTAGCTTCTTCGGCTGCGCGGTTAAGCAGTTTTAGACCTTCATCTGCAACGCCACCTA
>JBBSPH010000202.1:0-5092 GCA_038258985.1 Flavobacteriales bacterium | reverse complement strand
TAGCGTCCGTAGATCTGTGATCTGTTGATTTTGTTTTACCAATTGGTTCAATTCGTCCATAACCTCTGTCATGCCCAGTAACTGCTCAAGTTCCAGACGAGCATTTTTTACTAATAGATATTCTTTCTTTAATAAAGTAAGTAGGTTGAAAAGAAGAACTAGAATGTCTTTTGGATTTTCCAACGGCATCAAAATTAGTTGCAAAAATGAGTCAGAGCTATTATCTATATTTTCCTGATTTATGTAAATCAGATTTTCCTTTCTCATATTTTGAAGCATAGGGTTCACAACATCTTGAGCTAGGATGATGGAAAAAGAGGATTCCAGAACTCTTACCACATTCTTGTAATAAAAACCTTCGGTGGAATGTTCCCTATGAAGCTTAAAAATATCCTGAACAAACGATGCAATAGGAAGCTGATCCAGGCTCAATCCCATGGTGATGTTGAATGCGGCGATGTTGTCTGGCAAGGCGCTCAACAGTGGTAATAATAAAGTCTCGTCTGCTAACACGACCGCCGTTTGCAATAAATCATCTTGGGAAAGTTGGGATAAATAGGCGCTCGCTGCCTGCACTATTCCCAAGTTACCGGTAGCAGCTATAATTTGAAAAGTTTTGTTTGCTTCGTAAGAATTCCCAATAGTTTCCAAAGCTTTCCCTTCATAAAATTTCCATGTTTGACGGTGCTCACGGATGAAATTTCCTGCTTCATGGTAGGGACGTTCTAAAAAGTAGGCGTCTGCATCCCAAAAAATCATGGCTTGGCCAGTATCCAGCATGGATTGGATAATTTTCGATTCTGCCGTGTTGAGTGCGTTGAGTCCTAGGAAAACTGTTATCTCAGTGGTTTTGTTATCTGCTTGTTGGGATTCCGCTTTCGCGAAAGCGGTTCTATACGCAAGTCCCTGATAAGCAATTTTATTTTTGGTCAATACCTTTTTCAACGCACCGTAATAGCTGGATAACTTTTTCCAAAAATCCAGGTATTGGGTAATCATCTGTGTGGGATTTGCATCCAATGACCAGTGCCTATCTGTATCCAGTGCCTTGAAATTACCCAGGTAATTAAAAAAACTATCTGTGTCAACAAGGTAACGATCAATCTCATTAAAATCCTGAAGAATAGTAGGTGCCCAGCCTATAAAGGCATCAAAGCTATCACGATTTTTCTCTGGTTCTACGGTACAATACACCTGATAGAAATAGGGCAGTAAGTCAAGGTCTGGTAGAATTGTTAACTCAGCAATTTCTTGAACAAAATCTTCAATACTCTGGGTTTTAGGTTCAAATACGGGAGTGGTTTGTAGTCGGGCAATCTCTTTGTTTAAAAATATACCCACCCTTCTGCTGGGAACCACAAATTGAACTTTAGTGGGATCAATACCTTTTTCAATTACCGTCGCTATTACTGTTTGAATGAATGTTTGCATATCTCGATTAGTGCATCGTATCTAAAAATAAGGCATAAAAAAACGCCATCCGTTGGGATGGCGTTCCTTTTATCAAGTACTAGGAAAAATTACTTTTTCAAGTTGATCTCCGTACGTCTGTTTTGTTGTCTACCTGCTGCTGTTTTGTTGTCAGCAATTGGCTTAGATTCTCCGAATCCTTCAGCAGATAATCTATCTGTATTGATTCCACCGTTTACCAAGTATCTAAGTACAGAATTTGCTCTATCGTTAGATAGTTTTTGGTTGGATGACTCCGAACCTACACTGTCTGTATGACCATCAATAGAGAACTTTGATTCTGGATATTTTTTCAATATCGCGATGATATCAGAAAGCGTTTGCGCAGACTGAGTTTTGATATCTGACTTACCAGTTTCAAACAAGATTGTTCTTGCATAAGCATTTAATTGCTCTTGCTCTTCAACAGTAGGAGCTGGAGGACGTGGACATCCTTGCAATTCAGCAATACCAGCTTCATTAGGACATTTGTCATCTTTGTCAGCTATTCCATCACCGTCAGTATCAGGACATCCGTTGAATTTAGCAAGACCTGCAACCGTAGGACATTCATCATCTTTGTCTGCAATTCCATCGCCATCACCATCTGGACAACCTTTCAAAGCAACAAGACCTGGAATCTGTGGACAATCATCATCTTTATCAAGAACTGTATCACCATCAGAATCTGGACAACCGTTAGTTGCTGCAGGACCTGGAACAGTAGGACATTCATCGTCACTATCTTTTATTCCATCCTCGTCAGTATCAGGGCATCCATTGAATTGCTCCAAACCTGGAACTTCTGGACAATCATCTTTACTATCTGGAACTCCATCGCCATCAGTATCAACGGCACCCCAAGCAAATTTTACACCTGCAACATGCTGGAAGTGTTTTGGATTATCATCTTCGAATGCATGCTTGTAAGTAGTCTGGACATTCAAATATAAATTTTCAATTAATTTAAAATCAAAACCGATCGTACCGTTAAAAGTACCAAAAGAAACATCTTCAATAAACTGGTAAGATCCACCAATACCTATGTATGGGTTGAAAAGGTCGCTACCGTTGTAGATTTCTCTAATGTTGTAACGCAAACCTCCATCAATACTGAAATAGGTCAAGTCGTCAATTCTAACATCACCTCTTTGATCAATGATGTTGTATGATCCTGCGAGAGTACCTACAATACCATCCCCAACATAGTATCCTACCTCAATTCTACTAGGTGCAGCAAGGGTACTATAATGTTCAGTGTTGAAAAATTCGTCAAAGTAGCCACCAAGTCCTTGGTCTTCTTCTCCAACTGGATAAAGGTCAATTGCATTAACACCTAATGCGAAAGACCAGCGGTTCACCTCATCTTGAGCCTGAACGATACCTGCTGTAAGCAGAAGCGCACCGGCCATAAAAAGTTTAAAATAGTTTTTCATTGTTTGGTTATTTAGATTTTATAACTGGCGCAAAAATAATTTGTTCCATGCCAATTACAAGCGTTACTGTTTAAAATTATTGTAAATCAGCGGGATGAATTGCTAATTAATGTTAATTTTTGATAATATTTAGTGACAATCCTACTTTTTTAAAGGCATTTATAGCTTTATCTAAATGGTCTTTAGTATGAGCAGCACTTAATTGCACTCTTATCCTTGCTTTTTCCTTAGGAACTACGGGAAAAAAGAAGCCAATTACATAAATTCCTTCCTCCAGCAAGGCATCTGCCATTTGTTGGGAGAGTTTTGCGTCATATAACATGACCGGAACAATAGCACTTTCTCCATCTACAATATCAAAACCAAGCGCCCGCATTTCCTTTTTAAAGTAAGCTGTATTGGATTGTACTTTTTTGATAAGATCCGTACTGCTGTCAATTAATTCCAATGCTTTGATGGATGCTCCTACAATAGAAGGAGCGAGTGAGTTGGAAAACAAGTAAGGACGAGAGCGTTGTCTCAATATTTCAATAACCTCTTTGTTAGCACAGGTATATCCACCCATAGCACCACCTAGAGCTTTCCCAAGTGTTCCGGTAACGATATCAATTCTTCCCAAAACACCTTTCGCCTCGAGCGAACCCCTACCAGTGTCACCCAAGAACCCTGCTGCGTGACATTCATCTACCATCACGAGAGCATCGTATTTATCGGCTAGATCACAGATTTTATCCAATGGTGCTAGGACACCGTCCATGGAGAAAACACCGTCCGTTACAATAATCTTGAAGCGTGCACCATCGTCGTTTGCTTTTTTGAGCTGCTCCTCAAGGTCTGCCATGTCTGCGCTGGCATAGCGATAACGCATGGCTTTACATAAACGTACGCCATCAATAATGGATGCATGGTTCAAGGAATCTGAAATGATGGCATCTTCCTTACCTAATAACGGTTCAAAAACACCACCGTTAGCGTCAAAACAGGCGGCGTATAATATGGTGTCTTCCATACCATAGAAATCGGCTAATTTTTGTTCCAGTTCTTTATGGATATCTTGAGTCCCGCAAATAAAACGAACAGAACTCATCCCAAAACCGTGCGAGTCCAGACTGTCTTTTGCCGCCTGTATCACCTCTGGATGGGATGAAAGTCCTAAATAGTTGTTTGCACAAAAATTAATCACCTCGCTGCCATCGTCAAGAGTAATCACTGCATCTTGCGGTGATGTGATGATGCGTTCCTTTTTATATAATCCTGCGTCTTTTATCTCTTCCAGTTCCTTGGATAGGTATTCTTGAATTGCTCCGTACATAGTTTTCTGCTTTTGCACAAAGGTAACGACTACGAGGTTTTTAGCCCCAGCTCACGATGTCTATTTCGTCCGTATAAATTAGGATTTTGCGGGCAACGGTATAACCCATTGCAATAAGCAATGCGGCATAACCTTCCAGTTGGATTATGTGTTTCTCGTTTTCGCTGCCGGTTTTATAGTCGATAATGATCATTGATTTGCCAATCCTTATCAATCGATCAGGAATCGCCTTGCTGCCATCCGTTTTTAGAATGGCTTTTTCATTAATCGAATCAACGCCTTTTGCATAATAGCTAGCTAGATCTTTATGAAAAACAATAGATCTAATCTTCCCGATTAATTTTTTGCCTTCTTCATCATTAAGACTGCGGTCCAGCGCCACTGCTTCCTCAACGGTTTCTAGATCTGACACGTCCATTAATAAGGACAAATAATAATGCAACTGCGTTCCCGCTTCAATGGCGTCGATCGCACCGCTGGCCCACAACAATCCCTTGCGCGTGGCAAAGCTGGATCTGTCGGCCAACTCGCTAACAAAATAGTTTTCCACCAGCTCGCTGGAATGTATTTCAGATCCTTTTGATTTTCTGATGGCATCACCATTTTGTGCCGTTTTAAAACCATCTCTTTCCTGAAGCTCCCATTTGGATTGCTCCACAAATTCCATGAGCAGCTTGCTGTAATTTTTCTTTTCTTTCTTGTTTTCTAGACAGCTTACATACAATTGTTCCTTGGCTCGTGTAAATGCTACATATAAGGTATTGATTTGATCCATCTCGGCTTTAGATACTTGCTCTAGATACAGTTGTGGTGCTGGGTCTGGGTATAGAAGACACTCTTTTTTCAGCGAAATGTATAGATGATCAAACTTTTCATACTCGTCAGCGTTTACGGG
>JBBSPH010000201.1:0-5118 GCA_038258985.1 Flavobacteriales bacterium | reverse complement strand
TCTTGGGTTTTTAGTAATTGCAGTTGTCATGGCCTTATTCAGAAGTCGCATCTAGAATAAAATCAATAATTTTTTTCTCGGGAGACCCTATTCAGTAATTCCTCTCCACGCTCCATTCTACGGTAATTTTCAATGACTTGCGGTGCGACAGATGCCGCATTGCTCATACTAGCGACATGCGGTGTGATGATGATTTCCGCTCGTTTCCAGACAGGATGATCTATGGGCAATGGCTCTGTATTGAAAACATCCAGCGCAGCACCGCTCAACTGTCCAGAGTCCAGGGCTGCCAATACATCGCTTTCCTTCAAATGTCCACCACGGGCGACATTAATGAGATAGGCACCTTTGGGAAGTTGTTGAAAAAGCACTGTATTCAAAATACCGTCGGTAGCTGCTGTCAAGGGTAACAAACATACGAGAATCGCGCAGGTCGAAAGAAATTCAGGAAGTTCATTTTCTGAAAAACTATTTATTCCTTCTACCTCTTTCCTTGATTTTGACCAGCCAGAAACTTGAAAGCCTACTTCCTTCAATTTTTTACCCACTGCCTGTCCTAGCGTTCCGAAACCCAAAATCCCAATAATTACATCTGCCACCCGCCGGTAAGGTGTCGGTTCCCAATTAGCAGACCTTTGTAAGTTAGCATAGTGATGAATGTTCTTGAGTTGATTGAGGCACAATGCCAGTACAAATTCCTGCATATCACCAGATAATTTCTCGTCCACCACGCGTGTTAGTGCAACATTTTTAGGCAAAGATGGATCTGCAAATAAATGGTCTACACCAGCTCCCATTGACCCGACAACTTCCAGATTTGGGTAAATATCAAAACTCCCTGCAGGCGCTTTCCAAGTAAGCGCCATTTTAATGTCTGCTTTGTCTTGAACAGTTTCAGGAGTGAAAACTTCAAATGGCGCATCGCTATGAAGTGCTTTTAACCAGGAATCATAGTTATGGTCGTTTTTGATCAGTAGTAGAGCCATGAGAGATTTTTTGCCCGCAAAATAAGTGAACCTGTCGGTATTTACGGGACTTTAATAGTGCTTTAAGTTTTGGGTATTTCGCTTTCGCGAAAGCGAACTTAAAAAACCATTGGTATAAGACGAATTTAATTATACTGATTTAGGGAACCAGATAAGAAAGCCAAAACGAATTCTTAAGAGCAAAAAAAATCCCGACCATTGCTGGTCGGGATTTTCAAGTGCGAGAGGTTGTTACACCTATTATTTTATTTTGTTGACTACTGCTTCAAAAGCTGTTGGGTGATTCATGGCAAGGTCTGCAAGAACTTTACGGTTCAATTCGATACCATTCTTTTTCACAGCTCCCATAAATTGTGAGTAGCTCATTCCATGGATTCTCGCACCAGCGTTGATACGCGTGATCCATAATCTGCGGAATGTTCTTTTCTTGTTTCTTCTATCGCGGTAGGAGTAGACCATCGCCTTCTCAACTGCATTTTTAGCTACTGTCCAAACGTTCTTACGACGTCCAAAATAACCTTTGGCCAGTTTCATGATCTTTTTTCTGCGGGCTCTTGAAGCCACTCTGTTTGTTGCTCTTGGCATAATTTAATTTTTTAGGTACTGGCGATTCAGATTGAATTCTTGTAAGCCTAGTATCTGGGTTTGTACTGAATTAATAAACCATCAAGGTTTACAGGTTGCGGTCTTATTTAAGACGCAACTGCAACTTGATATTGTTCTCGTCTGCCTTGTGCACAAGCGTATCGTGTGTTAGGGCAAGTTTACGTTTCTTGCTTTTTTTAGTCAGGATGTGACTCTTAAAAGCGTGTTTTCTCTTGATCTTTCCCGTACCGGTAAGCTTGAAACGCTTCTTGGCACTGGATTTTGTTTTCATTTTAGGCATAAGTTCCTTGTTTTAATTCTCGCATCCTTTATTATTGCTTTTGTCACTCAAGCCGCTTATCTCGAAGCAGCTGGACATCGGCAATTTTTAAGGACTGCAAAAATAGGTTTTTTAATTCAAAAATAGTTTGTGATCACTATAAAATTTATGCTGTCGCTTCTACCTAATCAACCGGTGTGTTCCTCGCTTTCACACTTCGGCTCATGTCACTCATTTCGACTCATTTCGACTTCACTCAATGCAAGTCGCTCAATGCAAGTTGCTGCATGCAAGTCACTCAATGCACATTGCCCAGCACCAACTTACTCGTTGTTACTCTTTTATAGATGCGAACATCTGGCGATAAACACTTTAGATAACAAATATTAAATGGAAAATTCTTCATCGCTGCTCTACTCGACAGCGTAAACATTCAAAATTCAATGCAGTAAGTAAATACACAAAAGGCAAACCATATTTAACCAAAAAGACCGTTCCCACAACAGGAACAGTCTTTCATCTTTATTCTTTCAGCGCAGCGTTCTTACGTCCGTGAGCGATAGCAAACCTACTTCTTCTTAGGCGCGATAAACATATTCATACGCTTACCCTCCATTTTAGGCATCTGCTCTACTTTTCCTAATTCTTCTAGATCTTGTGCTAAACGCAACAATAAGATTTCTCCTTGATCTTTATAGATGATGGAACGACCTTTAAAGAAAACGTAAGCTTTCAATTTAGATCCTTCCTTTAGGAATTTCTCGGCGTGATTTTTCTTGAATTCGTAATCGTGATCATCCGTATTGGGACCGAAACGTATTTCCTTGATCACAACTTTGGAGGCGTTTGCCTTCATGACCTTTTCACGCTTCTTTTGCTCATAGACAAACTTTTTGTAGTCCATGATTTTTGCCACCGGTGGATCAGCATTTGGAGAGATCTCAACAAGATCCATTTCCATTTCCTGAGCCATGGTTAGTGCCTCTCTGGTATCTAGGATTTGTGGTTCAACACCTTCTCCTACTAATCGAACCTTACGAGCGCGTATCTTTTCATTGATTGCGTGCTTGTCTTCCTTGATAATCCTCGCCGGTCCGCGGCTTCTGCGTCTTCTTATTGCTATGGCTAAATAATTTTAATTAAACTTCAAATGTTTTTATACTCTCAGAGACTTCTTTTTTGATCATGTCTGCAAACTCGATGGCAGTCATGGTTCCTAGATCATCTCCTCCATGTTTACGTACAGAAATGGTGCCATCCTTTTCTTCTTGTTCTCCTACGATTAACATATAGGGAAGTTTGGCCATTTCTGCCTCGCGGATCTTCTTGCCCATGGTTTCGGCGCGATTATCCACTGTGGTGCGAATTTCGTTAATTTCTAATGTATCTGCGATCTTTTTAGCATAATTTTCATATTTCTCACTCAAAGACAGGACAGTACACTGTTCTGGCATCAACCACAGTGGGAAATTACCACCGGTGTGTTCCAATAAAATAGCAATGAATCGCTCCATACTGCCAAATGGTGCACGGTGAATCATCACCGGACGGTGTGACTCATTGTCAGCACCTTTGTACCATAAGTCAAAGCGCTCTGGTAAATTGTAATCCACCTGAATGGTTCCCAACTGCCAGCTCCTGCCTAGCGCATCTTTTACCATGAAATCCAACTTAGGACCGTAGAAAGCGGCCTCGCCTTCTTCTACCACAAAGTCCAGACCTTTGGCTTGTGCTGCCCGTAGGATGGCATTTTCTGCCTTGTCCCAGTTGTCTAGGTCTCCTATATATTTTTCTGGTTTTTTGGGGTCGCGTATGCTTACCTGCGCTGTAAAGTTTTCAAAACCTAAACTTCCAAATACATACAAGACTAGGTCGATCACATCCATAAATTCCTGGTCCAGTTGGTCTGGCGTACAGAAAATATGGGCATCGTCCTGTGTGAATCCGCGGACTCTTGTCAGTCCATGCAACTCGCCACTTTGCTCATAACGGTATACGGTACCAAATTCTGCAAAACGCTTGGGAAGATCGCGGTACGACCACTGGATACTTTTATAGATCTCGCAGTGGTGCGGGCAATTCATGGGTTTTAATAGGAATTCCTCATCTTCCTGCGGTGTTTTGATAGGCTGGAAGGAATCTGCTCCATATTTTTCATAGTGACCGCTGGTCACGTACAATTCTTTGGAACCTATGTGTGGCGTTACCACCATTTCATAGCCGGCTTTTTTCTGGGCAGCTTTCAAGAAATTTTCAAGGCGCTCGCGCAACGCTGCACCTTTTGGCAACCATAAGGGTAAACCTTGTCCCACGCGCTGGGAAAAGGTAAATAGTTGCAATTCTTTCCCTAATTTTCTATGGTCACGCTTCTTTGCTTCTTCTAGCAATTCCAGGTATTCTGTCAGGTCTTTTTGTTTAGGAAAGGAAATCCCGTACAGCCTGGTCAGTTGTGGATTTTTCTCATCACCACGCCAGTAGGCGCCGGCGATACTCATAATTTTTATCGCCTTGACGATTCCCGTATTGGGAATATGGCCACCGCGGCATAAATCGGTAAAAGTATCGTGATCGCAAAAAGTGATCTCACCATCGGTGAGGTTTTCAATCAGCTCTAGTTTGAAAGGATTGCCTTCATCGGTGTATTTTTTTAGTGCATCTGCTTTAGAAACGCTGCGTAGTTCAAACTCGTGCTTGCCACGGGCAATCTCCAGCATTTTGGCCTCGATAGCAGGAATGTCAGCTTCCGTAATGGAGCGGCCTGCAAAGTCGATATCGTAATAAAAGCCGTTATCTATCGCGGGACCTATGGTCAGTTTTGCTTCTGGAAAAAGTTGCTCCACGGCTTGCGCCATAATGTGCGAGGACGAGTGCCAGAACGCCTCTTTTCCTTCCTTGTCATTGAAGGTAAATAACGTGAGGCTACCATCTTGCGTCAATGGCGTTTTAGTTTCCACTTTGGTGCCATTAAATTTGGCACTAATTACATTGCGTGCTAGACCGTGGGAGATGCTCATGGCAACATCCATGGGTGTCGCGCCGCTTTCAAATTCTTTAATGGTGCCGTCTGGCAAGGTGATGTTGATCATAAGTACAAAATATGAGTCGGCAAAGGTACACGCTTTGCCGGGATAGCCAATTATTACTTTTTGGTCTTACACTGCCGTTTACTTTTCGGCAAAAGTTGTAATATTAGGCACTTAAATCATTTAAAATGAACGCGTTTTTAGGGAAATGCAAAATCATGCTGGTAGTGGTAAGCTTGTTCGC
>JBBSPH010000200.1:0-5120 GCA_038258985.1 Flavobacteriales bacterium | reverse complement strand
GGTCGTCATATGCACCAGTAGATTTTCCAACACCTCTTTTATCAAATCGAAACACACCAATATTGTTTTCTAATAGGTATTCGGTTAGGAAATTATGAGCGTTTTGAGAAATCTTTCCAGTCCCAGAGACGATGATCAGGATTTTATCGAATTCCGATTTAGGTGTAAGTAATGTTCCGAAAATAGTAACATCATTGTCAATTTTCGATTTCACCTCAGTTACATCGAAATTCGAAATATTATTTATTTCTTTTTCATTATTTAACTCGACCTGACAGAAAATCAGATTTGAGACAAACAGAAATAATACAAATAGGTTTTTTTTCATGACTTGGATATTGTTGTTAGGTACATAGCGATGGAAAGGAGTAAATACCTTATTATTCAGAAAAGGTTTGATTTAAAATAACGAAAGAGATCTAAGGTTTCAAATCGAAAAAATCGATCTATAATCAAAGGACTATCTTCTGATGGTGCTTTAAACCTAAAAGTTTAATGGGAGCAACAAATTATCGATAGGAAAAACTTATTATCCCTGTATCGCCGCTGGTAGGGAGTTTTACTGCGTCACCAACATTATCAAAATCGTTATATTTCCAGTATAGTCACTAAGTTCAACTCAACGCTAGTGATTTAGGTGATGTGTGATTTTCATTACCTAAGCAAACAACCCAGTCATCTCTGCATCTATCCTATTGATGATCTCGCCCATATCTTCTGGGTTATTGACAAAATCGATATTGTCCACATCAATGATCAACAAATTACCTTTATCATAACCGTGTACCCAGGCTTCATAGCGCTCGTTAAGACGGCTTAGGTAATCGATAGAAATCGTATTCTCATAATCACGACCGCGTTTGTGGATTTGATCCACAAGATTGGGAATAGAGCTGCGCAAATAGATCAATAGGTCAGGCGCGGCAACCAGTTTTTCCATCAGGTTAAAAAGACGGGTGTAATTGTCAAAATCGCGCTGGGAAAGTAATCCCATAGCGTGTAAGTTTGGCGCAAAAATACTGGCGTCTTCATAGATGGTGCGGTCTTGGATAATCTTCTTGCCGCTCTCACGTATCTCCAAAACCTGACTGAAACGACTGTTCAAAAAATAGACCTGTAGGTTGAACGACCAGCGTTCCATATCCTGATAGAAGTCCTCTAGGTATGGATTTTCAAGAACCTCTTCGTATTGAGGTGTCCATTTATAGTGTTTGGCAAGCATCTGTGTGAGTGTCGTTTTCCCTGCGCCTATGTTTCCTGCTACTGCTATGTGCATACTAATTTTGCTTCTGGTTAGTTTCCACGACGGTCTGGCTGTCGCGGCGGTAAAGATATAGTTTTCCGTTCTTAAGGTACAACGATTGTGGCGGCTCTTCACCTGTCATTTCCCACTGTATCGCCGTGGTTTCAAACTTATATTCCGCATTAAATTTATAGGTTTCCAGTGCGTCGTCCTTGAGTACAACCAACTCTTTGAAGTCAAAGTCGGCTAGTTGGATGCCTTCAAGCGGCAGCAATGAAGTCCGGCTACCGTAGTTATTGTATGACGCCACACCAGTTTGAGTTACCAGATGGCAATAATTATAATCGGACAGCATTTGGTCTACATTTTCCTCAATGACTGGTGAACTCACGACCAATTTATCATTGATATAATCGTATAGCTCCAATCGCTGCAGGTCAATGTTGTACATCCAAAACCGGCGCTCACCCGCAAGCGCAATAAATTCAAAAAACCGATACGGTTTCAAGTCGCTCAAGCGTATGCGCTGGCTTTCATTCAGCCGGTTGTCGAGCAAAACAACGATCTGCGTGTCTTTGTAAAACAGCAACAATTTAAGCGGGTTGATAATATCTACAGATGTCAATGCGCCCAACTGTATATCGTAAAAATCCTGCGAGGTCTTGTTCAAACCAGGACCCATCTCCTTTTTATACAACACATTATTACTGGAGTAATACATGTGGTTAAAGTCATCCACGCCATAAAACCTTTCGCTCTTCAATAAGCTCGTTACTTGCGGTGATGCTGGTGGGGATTGCGCTTTCGCGAAAGCGGAATAAAAACAACACCATAAACACAGCAGGAACAGCCTCATAAACACGGTATATTTGCAACGGTCAATGCAAGGAGTTAAAAATACAACTTCCCGCAAGTCCAGCCCATGGTAAGGCAGTGTAAATAAACTGTGTAAAAGTTTTTGTCAGGGCTTGCGGATCAAATATTTAATGGTACATTTGCAGCCCGATTTTAGTTAGTAAAGTCGCAACAGAAATTAAAACTATTTCACAGTGAATACTTTAAGTTACAAAACCGTATCAGCTAACAGCGCTACAGTTACCAAGGAATGGGTACTGATTGATGCTGCTGGTCAGCCGTTAGGCCGCATGGCCTCCATCGCTGCAAAGTTCTTGAGAGGAAAATACAAGACGAATTTCACGCCACACGTTGACTGTGGTGATAACGTAATCATCATCAACGCCTCTGGTGTTGAGTTGAGCGGTAACAAATGGGATGACAAGAGCTACATACGCCACACTGGATATCCAGGTGGACAGCGCAGCCTTACTGCCCGTGAGTTGTATGCTAAAGATCCAGCACGTGTTGTAGAGAATGCAGTAAAAGGAATGTTGCCTAAGAACAAACTAGGCGCAGCTATCTACCGCAACCTAAAAGTATATGCTGGTGCAGAGCATGAGCAAGGCGCTCAACAGCCTAAAACCATTAATCTTAACGAGGTAATATAACCTATGGAAACAGTACACAAAATAGGTAGAAGAAAGACTGCCGTAGCCCGTATCTACATGACTGAAGGTAAAGGTGAGATTACTATCAACAACAAAGCATTGGACAATTACTTTACTACTGGAACTCTCCAGTACAAAGTAAAGCAGCCATT
Source organism: Flavobacteriales bacterium (assembly GCA_038258985.1). Lineage (GTDB taxonomy): Bacteria > Bacteroidota > Bacteroidia > Flavobacteriales > Flavobacteriaceae > Nonlabens. The sequence continues at coordinate 2,220 of JBBSPH010000200.1, read as the reverse complement.
TTTATTGACAGAGAATGTAGATGCATTTGATGTAAGAGTTAATGTTTTTGGCGGTGGAATCACTGGCCAGGCAGAAGCTGTGCGTCTAGCAATCTCTAGAGCTCTTGTAGAACTTGATGCAGAAAATAGACTTGCTCTTAAACCAGAAGGCTTGATGACTCGTGACCCAAGAATGGTAGAGCGCAAGAAATTTGGTCAAAAGAAAGCAAGAAAGAAATTCCAATTCTCCAAGCGTTAATATTCAATACACATTCCCGTCCTGCGTTGCTCGATGGGATTTGTTCTTTATTTATTATTTTAATTTGCTGTCAACTCGATTGCCGTCGAGTGCTAGTTTAGCATCTAAATGGGTGAGGCAACTCTCATCGTGGGACGACCACTTATCCATTGCTATCTGACAGAACGTAAACTATTTAACAATGGCAAATACAATTGAGGTCAAGGATTTACTTGACGCTGGTGTCCACTTCGGTCACCTTACCCGCAAATGGGATCCTAACATGGCACCTTATATTTATATGGAGCGCAATGGAATCCACATTATCAACCTATACAAGACTACTGCAAAGCTAGACGAGGCAAAGAACGCCTTGAAAAGTATTGCTGCATCTGGACGCAAGATCCTTTTTGTCGCTACTAAGAAGCAGGCAAAAGATATCGTTGCGCAGCACGCTGGTGATGCCGGTATGCCTTACATCACAGAACGATGGCCTGGTGGAATGTTGACAAACTTTGTTACTATCCGTAAGGCGGTAAAAAAGATGTCATTAGTAGACCGCATGAAAAAAGATGGTCGCTACGAGACACTTTCTAAAAAAGAACGTCTTCAAGTAGACCGTATGCGTGCTAAACTAGAGAAGAACTTAGGTTCTATTTCTGATATGTCCCGCATGCCTGCTGCACTGTTTATCGTTGACACGGTACGTGAGCACATCGCTGTTGCCGAAGCTTTGAAATTAGGTATTCCAATTTTTGCGATGGTTGACACAAACGCAAATCCACGTGATATCGACTATGTGATCCCGTCTAATGATGATGCGTCTAAGTCTATCGATATTATCGTTAAGGCTGCTACAGATGCAGTAAAAGAAGGTCTTGCAGAGCGTAAGAGCGATGGCGCATCTGACGATGACCAACCAAAAGAGAAAAAAGCTAAGAAAGCCAAGAAGGCAGTAGCTTCATCTGAAGAAGAAGAAGAATAAATAACTCTGTACTAACAGAATTAAAAAACGTACAAAATGGCAAAAATTACCGCCGCTGAAGTAGGTAAACTAAGAAACACGACCGGTGCTGGTATGATGGACTGTAAAACAGCCCTTGTAGAAGCAGATGGTGATTTTGATAAAGCGATTGACATCCTAAGAAAAAAGGGACAGAAAGTTGCCGCAAAGAGAGCAGACCGCGACTCCTCTGAGGGCGTTGTTGTTTCAAAAATCAATGACGAGAATACGAGAGGTATCCTTCTATCCTTGAATTGCGAGACTGACTTTGTAGCAAAAAATGATTCTTATATCGAGCTTGCTAATAAAGTTGCAGACGTTGCTTTCAACTACAACACAGTTGAAGAGGTGATGAACGCAGATCTTGACGGTATGACCGTGGGAGAAAAATTGATCGAGCAGACTGGTGTAATAGGTGAGAAACTAGAAATAGGTGGCTTTGAAGTATTTGAGGCTCCATTTGTAGGTGCTTATGTACACGGTGGCAAGATCGGCGCGCTTACTGGATTGTGTTCAGGAAGTGATAATAAGGAAGAAGTAGCAAAGTCTGTAAGCATGCAGGTAGCTTCCATGGGAGCAACGACTCTTTCTTACAAAGATTTCTCTCCAGAATTCGTACAGTCAGAAACTGAGGCTCGTATCGCTGTGATCGAAAAAGATAATATCGAGCGTGGTCGTTTAGGCAAGCCGCTTCAAAACATCCCATTGTTTATCTCTAGATCCCAAGTAACTGATGCAGCTCTTGCAGATGCTAAACAGAACTTTGAGGCAGAATTGAAGGCAGAAGGTAAACCAGAAGCAATCTGGGACAAGATCATTCCTGGAAAATTGGAGCGTTTTATTTCTGACAACGTGACTCTTGATAAGGAATTGGCTTTACTAGACCAAAACTTCATCATGGATGACAAGCAAACTGTTGCACAGTATGTAGATTCAAAAGGTGCTGATGTTGTAGGATTCAAACGAGTTTCTATCGCATAAGTTGATCAAGAAAAATAGT
>JBBSPH010000199.1:0-5131 GCA_038258985.1 Flavobacteriales bacterium | reverse complement strand
GAAGCGTCAATAGCGACCTTCATCATCTTCTTGAAAAAATCCAGCTTATAATAAGCAATCGACGACGCAAAATAAGTTTGTGCCGTCGATGTTAAGTCCTCAAAGTTATCTTTAATGCTTTTGCTCAAATCGATAATTTATACGTTTACTTTAGCCGCTGCAGTTTTTACTGCTCCACTTACTGTTTCTGGCTTCTGTAATTTAGAGTTTTTCTCACGCAACTGCTCTAACTTTTCTTCGAGTGCAACGATTGCATCATCAGCTTTGTAAGAAGCACTAGATAGTGCTTTGTCTAAACGCTCGCTAATAGTTCCTTTCAACTCAGTCGCTTTTCCAGCAAGGTTGTTGTAAGTCTCACGAGTTGATCTTTCGATATCTGCTTGAGTTTTCTTAGCTTGTTTAGTTAATTTTCTTCTTGTTTTCTCACCAGATTCTGGTGCATATAATAATGCTGCTGCTGCGCCTACTGCTGCGCCTGCTAGCAATGCTACTATGGATGTTCCTTTGTTTGCCATGATAATAATGTGATTATGATTAATTGTACAACAAAGATAATGCAGGTATGCCAGAGGATCGTTAATGGGTCGTTAACCTTACAGTGATAAATTACTAAATACTTCCCAATTTCTCATTTAATGGAAAATCCCTGTTAATTCCGTAATGATTTGGTAACAGGTTATCAAAACGTAGCGATTACTACTAGCGTAGATGAGCACACCTACGAGTCTAATCCCGCTTTAGTACTTCGGCTAATTTAAACTCATTTCGATGCATTTCGAATATGCTTGATGCAGGTCGCTCGTTTCAAGTCGTTCAAGGTAAATCGCCAAATACAATCAACTTAATGCGAACCTTGTTATAGTTCGCTTTCGCGAAAGCGAACTATAACAAAGGCAGAACAGTTATAACTTCCCTAGTATCAATCTGCGTTCTCCACCTTAGCCCAAGTGTCGCGCAGGGTTACCGTACGATTGAAAACCATGTTGTCTTGCGTCGTGTCAGGATCAACGCAGAAATAACCCAGACGCTGGAACTGGACGGTTTCTCCTACCTGCAATTCCTTCATCGCTGGTTCTGCCATCGCGGTAATGGTTTCTAGAGAATCAGTGTTCACAAATTCCATAAAATCCTTTTCCTTGTCGGTATCTGGTGAAGGAACGGTAAACAATCGATCGTACAGGCGCACCTCAACAGGTACGGCGTGCTGGACACTCACCCAGTGCAAGGTTCCCTTCACGCGACGCATACTGGCCTCTGTACCGCTACCACTTTTGGAATCTGGGTCATAGGTAGCGTGGATCTCTGTGATGTTGCCATCAGCATCCGTCACGCAGCCTTCTCCCTTAATGATGTAGGCATTTTTTAACCGCACTTCCCTACCCACGGATAGGCGAAAAAATTTCTTGTTGGCACTCTCCTTAAAGTCCTCACGCTCGATATAGATTTCTCTGGTAAAAGGCACTTCCCTGAAACCACGAGATTCATCTTCCTGACTATTTTCTGCTTCCAGTTGTTCTGTTTGTGCCTCTGGATAATTGGTAATGATAAGTTTGACCGGATCCAAAACGCACATCACACGATCTGCATTTTTGTTCAGGTCCTCCCGCAGGTGAAATTCAAGGTGATTCATATCTACCAGATTCTCACGTCTAGCGATACCGATGGATTCTGCAAAATTCTTGATGGAATCTGCGGTGTAACCACGGCGACGCAAGCCGGATATAGTTGTCATTCTTGGGTCATCCCAACCGTTTACAACACCTTTTTCCACCAGCTGTTGTAGTTTTCTCTTGCTGGTTACCGTGTGCGAGACATTGCGACGTGCAAACTCACGTTGTTTAGGCCGTATCTTATCTGGATCAATTACCTGATCCAAGAACCAATTGTACAATTCGCGATGTGGCAAAAATTCCAGCGTACAGAACGAGTGGGTAATCTGCTCTATATAATCGCTCTCACCATGCGTCCAGTCGTACATTGGGTAGATCTTCCAGTCCGTTCCCGTGCGGTGGTGTGATCGATTCACGACACGATATATTATTGGATCGCGCATCAACATGTTCGTGGACTGCATGTCGATTTTGGCGCGCAACACATGTTCCGATTCACCGTAGTCGCCATTTTTCATTCCTTCAAACAGCGCTAGATTCTCTTCAACAGATCTGTTGCGGTATGGACCATCCACGCCTGGTTCTGTGGGTGTACCCTTTTGCTCCGCAATCGTTTCACTACTTTGGGAATCGACATAGGCTTTACCGTTTTTAATAAGGTCAATTGCCCAATCGTATAATTGCTGGAAATAATCCGACGCATAACACAAATTATCCCACTTGTAGCCTAGCCATTCCACATCATTCTTAATAGCGTCGACATATTTTGCCTCTTCTTTCGCTGGATTTGTATCATCAAAACGCAGGTTCACCGGCTGATTGTACTTCTCTCCCAGCCCAAAATTCAGACAGATAGCACTGGCATGGCCTATATGTAAAAACCCATTGGGCTCTGGTGGAAACCGGAATCTTAGACTCTTCTGATCAAGACCCTGTGCAAGGTCGTCATCAATAATGTCTTCTATAAAATTGTTGCGTTTTTCCGTATCACTCATCGTCATCGTATTTAAGTTTCAAAGTTAAGGATTAAGCCGTTGTTATGGGTTGTGTTGGTGGTAGAGTTCGCTTTCATTTTAGTTCGCTTTCGCGAAAGCGAACTAAAATGGAGTTCATGCTGAGCGAAGCCAAAGTGCGAATGCGGAACAAACCCACATTTCACCGCAATGATTATTTTCTGGCGCTAAAAACTGCAATATTTGTAGGATTGATAACCGTCAACGTTTAAAAGATAACTGACCCAATGCATAAAATTATCCTTGAAAATGTACGCGTCTACACCAACCACGGCTGCCTGACCGAGGAAGAACTTATCGGTAGTGCTTACCGCGTGGACCTGGAAGTAATTACAGATCTCACCAGAAGCTCCCAAACGGATGACCTCAATGATACCGTCGATTACGTATTTCTTAACCGAGTAATAAAGGAAGAAATGGCGATACGTTCCAAACTGCTAGAACAAGTGGCGCAACGCATTTTAAATCGCATTTTTGCCGAGGAAAAAATGGTACAGGAAGCCACGGTTAAAGTTTCTAAAATCAACCCGCCACTGGGTGGTGATGTAGCTATGGTAACCATCTCGATGTCACAGAAAAGATAAAATGGTGTGGAATTTGAAGTTCTACACAGTGCAATCCTAGGGAAATGATATAATTTGTTACTTTTGCAATCCCAATTATAGGGCGTCTTGGCCGAGTGGCTAGGCAAAGGTCTGCAAAACCTTGTACAGCGGTTCGAATCCGCTAGACGCCTCTGGAAAATCCCTAGTCTTACGGCTGGGGATTTTGTTTTACTGAATCCAAGAGTTTGAGGATGCTGTCCCTTTCTTCCAGGTCAATCTCTGGCTTATTGCCCTCCCTCGACGGATCAAAAGGAATTTGATCTACTGCGGTCGTATCAGCAGGAACTGGTATGGCATCTATTTCTTTCTTCTTGTTCAATTCTTCCAGCATTTTTTCCTGCTCTTCTTTAACCTCATTTGGATCAACAAGCTCTGGCATGATATGAATTTGATTCTCAAATTTTTCAGTCGTTTCCGGAAACAGCCCTTTAAAAATAAGTACGCCACCACAAATCATCATGATCACTGCGATTAGCCGCTTTAACCAGAAGATACGTAATGGTGTGAGGTACCTATTGAGGCTTTTGGCAAGGAGTATTTTGAAAATGTCAACTATAAAGTAAGTGACCAATGTCGTGGAAAAGAAAATGAGCAGACGATTACCGTCACCCTCGAACTGCGGACTGAATACCACTATCAAACCCAACCAAAATCCGAGAACGCCTACATTGATAAAATTGAGCAAAAATCCCTTTCCAAAAAGTTTGAAATAATTATTGTTCTGTACAATGAGTACGTTGGGATCTACTTCTTTCAAATAGGATTTACGCGTCTGGGCAAAGGATATTACTCCGTAAGCGGCAAGAATTCCACCACCGAAAACAAACAGTCCTGGATCATCCTTCAACTTCACCAAAATCGCCGAAGTCATGAAATAGGCCACCAATAAAAAAACGATGTCTGCGATAATAACACCCATATCAAAGGCCAGCGCAGCTCTAAAACCTTTGATAGCGCTAGTTTCCAGCAAGGCAAAAAATACCGGGCCTATAAGAAATGCAATTACAAATCCTAGTGGTATGGCGCTAATAACATCATCTACCATGCAATCGTGTGAGCTAGAAGCCCAAAGGTATGCAATAGCGCCTAAACTTTAAGAAATCCTTCTCATGTAAAGGCAGGAGCCGTCAATTACTTGATGATGATTGTACCGCCTAGGGTAGTTTTCTTGTTTATGTTTTTAGGGTTGCCATAAACGGTTATGTTTCCTCCTACACGAACGGCTGCATCTACAGATTTACTGGCATAAACATCAACCTCGCCGCCTGCTTGTACTTTAACGTCTGTAGCCTCTGTTCTCAAATCCCTGTTTTCTACGATCCCACCAGTATTTGCCACAACGCTTTGCTTAATAGCTTTACCAGAAAGTTGGACAATACCTCCAGTAACTGCACGCACATCTACTTTATTTAGATCTAGGCCAGCGACTACTTTAGCGCCTTCTTGAGTTCTTATCTCTACGGAATCCTGACCGGATATGTCAGTTGCGTAAATTGCTGCTCCCTCATTTGCATCTATGGTTTTGATAGAAGTATAATAAACAGTTACAAAGGTATTATTGCCATCAAAAATCTCGTTGGTATCCATACGCAGTTTAAGTAGCCCGTTATTAAAAACGTAGACTACTTTATCAGCATTTTCTCCTTTGATCTCTAACCTGTTGGCATCTGACTTGATCATTTTTACATTGATCAGGTCATAAGCTTTGATAGTGTTGAAGTTTTCAATTTCTACTGTTCTATCTTTTTGGGCAGATAATAGCAGCGTAAATAGAAGTGCGATAGTAGTTCCAAATAATTTCATGAGATATTTCTTTTATAAGAGATGCGGGTAACAAACGATTGTTACAGACGTACTGCATTTATTGTTCCTAAAAACACTGGATAAAGGAAATTATTGCTTG
>JBBSPH010000198.1:0-5181 GCA_038258985.1 Flavobacteriales bacterium | reverse complement strand
TCCAGCGCAGCCTTCATGTCTTCTATACTTATTCCCTGTACATTACCGGCGATCACTGCGGGCAATATATTTTTAATCATGAACTGCGCCTTACCACCGTAGGTAAGAGGTACATCTTCTGCCTTTATGATGCGCATTTTCCATTGTCCCTTGCAGAGAGTAATGTAGCCATTTTCATAAATCGCGGTGATGCCTCCCAATTTTTGTAGTGCCTTAACGCGTGGATTATCCTCGTCCATGGAGAATAAAGCTAGATTACAATTGATATTTCTGCGCATCTCATAGACAAGGTCATCGTCTGCATTTAGAATGGCATAACCGTCTGGCAGGACGGTTTCTGGAATCACTGCCTTTACTCTGGCAAGTTGCTCCACCGTGTGAATTCCCTTCAATCCTAAGTGATCTGCACTTACATTAGTAACGATGCCTACATTACATTTTTTAAAACCAAGACCTGCACGCAGCAGACCGCCGCGGGCGCATTCCAAAATGGCAAAATTCACCGTGGGGTCCCGCAAGACAAATTCTGCACTGTTGGGTCCCGTACAATCTCCCGTCATTAACAATCTGTTTTGAATATAAACACCATCACTGGTCGTATATCCCACCCGGAAGCCCTTGAATTTGGCCATGTGTGCGATCAGTCGACTGGTCGTTGTTTTTCCATTTGTACCTGTAATGGCAATAATCGGGATGCGTCCCGTATCGCCATGCATAGGGAATAATTTATCTACCACGGGAGCGGCAACATTTCTAGGTAGGCCTTTAGTGGGAGCAAGGTGCATCCTGAATCCAGGACCAGCATTCACTTCTAGAATGGCTCCACCTGTTTCTGATAATGGTTGGCTTATATCTGTGGTCATGATATCAATACCACAAATGTCAAGGTCAATGATTTTAGAAATACGCTCTGCCATGGAAACGTTTGCGGGATGAACAATTTCCGTTACATCTTCTGCAGTGCCTCCTGTGCTTAGGTTTGCCGTATCTTTTAGAACCAATCGCTCACCTTCAGGAAGGATACTGTCTAGTTTGTACCCTGCAGCGGCAATAATGGTTTCAGTAAGTGTGTTGATGGTAATTTGGGTCAGCACATTTTCATGTCCGTAACCACGACGTGGGTCTTTATTGACATTAATAATCAGATCTTCCACAGAATCTTTACCATTCCCAATGACGTGTGCCGGAGTTCTTTTTGCGGCAGCGACCAATACATTATTGATCACCAACAATCTATAATCTGCACCCTTGATCATTTTTTCAATGATCACGCGGCTAGAAACTTCCTTAGCCTCTCTAAAGGCAATTAATGCTTCTTCCTGATTATTAACGTCAACTGTGATACCGCGCCCATGATTTCCATCGACTGGTTTAATAACTAGGGGAAAACCTACATACGAACAGGAGCCTTCCAAAGACTCTTCTTTGGAAATGATTTCTCCACGCGGTACAGGTATCTCTGCTTGTTGCAGTAGGTATTTTGTGTCTTCCTTATCACAGGCAAGTTCGACACCTATGCTGCTGGTCTCGCTGGTCACCGTGGCTTGGATTCTTTTTTGGTTAGCGCCGTAACCCAGTTGACATAACGAGTATTTATTCAATCTTATCCAGGGAATTCCTCGACTCTCGGCTTCTTCAACAATAGATCCTGTACTTGGCCCTAATCGAGTAGCCTCTCTCAAAACACGCATTCTTTGAATGTCAGGATCTAGATCGTAGTCTGTAGCGCTTATTAACGCCTCGCAGATACGAACTGCGGCAGAAGCTGCATATAAACCAACTTCTTCTTCCATGTAAGAAAAAACAACATTATATACTCCTTTTTCTCCGTACGTGCGAGTTCTACCAAAACCAGTGTCCATTCCTGCCAAGGTCTGAATCTCTAGTGCGATATGTTCAATCACGTGACCCATCCAGGTACCTTCCTTAACACGCATAAAAAATCCGCCTTCACAACCTTCAGAACAGCGGTGGGAATACATTCCTGGGAACATCGCTTCCAATCGTTCACCAAAACCAGAAATCTCGTTCGAAGGATAGTCCTCCATCTTTTCCAGATCGAGAACCATGACAATTAATTTATGTCTTCTTATGGACCAGTAATTGGGCCCGCGCATGGCATTAATCTCTCTTATAATCATCTAATCGGTTTAAGTTTGTATGAAAGCTCTTAAAAGTATGGCTTTCTAAAGACAAACAGTATTTTTGCAAATGCTAAATGCATCATAAATGAAAATCAACGGAACGCTCATTCCCATAGGTGGAAATGAGGATAAAGGGATTGAAGAGCAGGAAATCTACACATTGGAATTTATCCAAGAAGGGATATTGTCGAGGGTTGTGGCCGAGGCTGGTGGCAACGATGCAACCATTATAGTTATTCCCACCGCGAGCCAAATTCCTGATGAGGTGAGCGAGAATTACCTACAAGCCTTCCATAAATTAGGTTGCGATAATGTCCATGTGATGGACATAAGAGAGCGAGCAGATTCAGACAAACCAGAATACCTTAAATTGATGCGCACCGCAGATTGTGTAATGTTTAGCGGCGGTAATCAGTCTCTGATCACTAGAAAAATAGGCGGTACAGAGTTGCACACCATCATGCTGGATAAATACCAAAATACGTCATTTGTCATTGCAGGAACCAGTGCAGGTGCGATGTGCATGTCGCAAGAAATGATCACAGGTGGCAGTGCCAAGGAATCCTTTGTAAAAGGTGCTGTCGGTCTAGGTAAGGGAATGTCATTTATACCCAGCCTGATTATTGATTCACATTTTATACGTCGTGGGCGCTTCGGCCGCTTGTCCGAGAGTGTAGCGACTTTTCCAAGCTTACTGGGTGTAGGCCTGGCAGAAGATACCGGACTCATTATCAAGAACGGGAAGACAATTGAAGTGATAGGTTCTGGTATGGTGATCATTTTTGACCCTCGCAAGATGACGCACAACAACATTTCCCGCATTCAGGATGGCGAGAATCTGTCCGTGGCAAATATGCGTACCCACGTATTGTCTAATGGCGATGTGTTCAATATCAAAAAGCGCAAGCTGCAAATTCTTCCCGCAGCGATGCATAAGGCTATCACGACTTAGGATAATTCTAGCACTATTTTTTTGAAGAGTTCCGCTTTTGCGAAAGCGGACTAACCACAACTGTTTTGCAATGATCTATTGATCACCATAAATAGAAATCTTCTGTTCCATCTGCGCACCAGCGAAAGCCCGATACATTCCCGCGGTATTGAACGGGAGAGTTATGTTTCCCTGTGCATCTACTGCGATCAAACCACCATCGCCGCCTATCTTTTTGATGCGGTGATGGATCACCTCCTCCGCAGCGTCTTTGAGTGAAAGTCCCTTAAATTCCATGAGTGCACTCACCTCATAAGCGACCACGCCACGTATAAAAAACTCACCGCTGCCCGTGCAGCTTACCGCGCAGGTTGCGTTGTTGGCATAGTTTCCAGCGCCCACCATCGGGCTATCGCCTATACGGCCCCATTTTTTATTTGTCATACCGCCTGTCGAGGTCGCAGCTGCCAGATTTCCATACTGATCCATCGCCACGGCGCCAACCGTACCAAATTTTGAGTCCTTTTCAACGGAGTGATCCAGCTGGAAACTATCGGTATGCTTGATTTCCTGCCATTGGTCATGACGCAGCTGGTCAAAAAAGTAGTCAGGATCTTTTAGTTGGTAATCCAAGGATTTGGCAAATTCCATAGCGCCATCGCCAGCGAGAAAAACATGCTCGCTTTGTTCCATCACATTTCGCGCCAATTGGACTGGATTTTTGATGCCCGTAATCAGGGAAACCGCACCCGCATTCAAATTTTTACCTTCCATAATCGCGGCATCCATCTCGTGCGTTCCCTGAGCGGTAAAGACGCTGCCCTTACCCGCATTGAATAGCGGTGAGTCTTCCATGCATTTTACGGCTATCGTAACTGCATCAACTGCATTGCCGCCATTTTTTAACGCCTCAGTGCCTTTGTTTAAAGCAAGTCCCAGCGCTTGGGTATATGCCGCTTCCTTTGCTGCGGTCATGTGTTCCTTTAGCAGGGTTCCTGCGCCGCCGTGAATAGCGATGGTATAGTTTTTCATTTGCTTATATCTATGCGCGAACGTAAATCCAAGCTTCCCTGCCTGATGTAAACGTTCGTTTGATTCGTTTATAATCGGCTACCTCATAGTGGTCTGCCTGTTTCAATTCTTCTGGTGTTATCTCAAATATAGTACCCTCAACAATATCTGATTTCTTGCCCGTTTCTAGAGCAATAGGATGGTATTGTTGGTTGCTTTTATCAAGAACATCAGGATTTGTAATTCGTATATGTTTCAACTCAAACCCAACCAATTGATCTGCGGTGCCTTTTAAAATCCTACCAAAGGATGCGAGTTGCACTTTTTCCATTGCTAAGGTCCCGTAAGAGAAAAGTAGTTCTAATTCCATGGTTATTGGTTGTATTGTAATAAGATGTACCGAGTTTTTCCTTTCGCTTTAAGCGAAAAAAAGTCACTCCTTTTTCCTAAAGGCAAGCGGTGATAATCCCACCTGTTTCTTAAAAAACTTTGAAAAATGGCTGGGCTCGTTGTAGCCCAATTCATATGCAATTTCCTCTGCCGTGAGGTTCGAGCCATGCAATAGCCGTTTTGCCTCAACCGTAATGCGGTCGTTAATGATTTTTAAAGGTGATTTGACCTCGTGTTTTTTGAAAAAGTTGGAAAGTGTTTTTGGCGATTTGAAAAGCAGGTCTGCATAGTCAGCTACCTGGTGTTTCTTCTTGAAATTTTGCTCGACTAGGATATTGAATTTACGGATGAGGTATACCTGCTTTACAGATAAATTGTCGAGCTGCTCATCGTGCTTCATCAGTCGGGTCGCTGTAATCAATAGCCGCTTGAGCAGGGTGCGTAGCATCTCGCCCTGAATATGATCTTGGTTCTCAAACTCTTCCTGAAACAACACCAACATAGCATCCATGCTTTTCTGTTCCTTTTCGCTTAAAGTGATTATGGGTGCGCTGGAAGATCCATAAAAAAGTATTCCCATGCAGGAAACTTCTGCATCCTGATTTTGAATACAGTAAAATTCTCGATTGAACACATAGGCGATAAGGCCGTAATTGTCAGTAGTTAGATTGACAATGTTTAAAGGTGTACAAAACAGCACTTGGT
>JBBSPH010000197.1:0-5187 GCA_038258985.1 Flavobacteriales bacterium | reverse complement strand
CAGCTCCCGGTGCTCCAGCCTGACGATCCCGAGCAGTTCCTCCTCCAGGGAGGAGATCTCCCCTTCGAGCCGCGCCAGGTTCTTTTTTAGGGAGCGCACCACCAGCTTGACCGGATTGCCCAGTGCTGCCTCACCCTCCAGCTTGGTCTTGGTCATTATCACCTGCTTGGTGTACTGGTGCACAAGGCTGATGATCTGCTGACAGGCAACCTGGTCTGCCGTATGGCCCTTCCAGAGCCTAAGGGTGGCCTGTTGTGCATAGCGATGGATCATCACCGCATCACTCCTGTCCGTCTTGATGCGGGATAGATGCATCTGTATGTAGCGCTTCACCGCCAGCGGATTCTCGACGCTGACACGCACACCTGCCCTCAACAGGGCATTGGCGAGCTGTACGTGGTAGAAGGCCGTTGATTCCATCACGCAGTGGGAATCGCCATCCAACAGGCGGATGAACTCCTCAAAGCCCTGGCCACTGTTCGGGAACTGGAAATGGTCACCGTGGCCATTTGCGACATCAAAGACATCCTTGCTGATGTCAATCCCGAAATAATCCGTATTTTTATTCATACCATATTCATTTATGAAAGAACTGAACTACAGCATCTTCAACAACTTATAAACGAGGTCTACAGCCTCCAAGAACTGTTCGAAATAGATGTAGAATAAGAGAGGGGATCCTCAAGAAAAACGAGATCGATGTCTCCATATACAAGATGACCTTACTCCTCTCTTTGGTTCTTTCTGGTTACAACTTAAATTTAATTACTTTTAGGAGAAAGTGAACTTAAGATATACAAAACCGTTAGCTGCAATAAGAAATAAGCCATGGATATAACCGAGATAGAGGAAATCTTTCAATTGGGAGACCGTCAGAAAATCGAAATGATGGCACGAAAGATACTTTGCAATGGCAGGACTCATAATTATATGCAAGAGCTCAGTCGATACGCTGAAAAGTTTAATTCTTTGCTTTCAACAACTAACCCAGGAGAAAAAGAATACCTCACCTTAGTTTCCATTTTATGTGAGCATTTGAACGAAATAAATAAAGGTTCTTGTCCTTGTTCAATAGTTGAAAAATCCATGTTCAACAGTCCAGATAGACTTGAAGGAATTTTAAAAATTTTGGATGAAAAAATTGACCCGGAAGAATATTCGATATGGTGGCATTCAAAATGTTTGTCCTGCGGAAAAAAATACGAGTCAAAACAGGTTGAAAGCGGTTTTGGTCAAAAAGTAATATGGAATGAATGCAGCTAACACGGTATATAGCAAATAGGGCGTTCGGTGGATTACGAAAGTTTAGTGCTATTTACGAACACCGACAAATCGTTGATTTGGCTTTTAAGAATGAATAAATTAAAAACAAAATAAACGATTTGGCTCAGAGCAAACTTGAAATTTTATCGCTTTCTACTGCCCCACTTGCCATATACAGAAACGTTAGCAACTATTATAAAAAAACATCTTAACTAAAAATGAAGTTAATCAAACTAATTATAATTTTTGTTTTTTCCAACATTGCCTATGGACAGAATACTCTTCCAGATATGGATAAAAATATAATTATCAATGATAGTTTGATAGCCAAACCTAACGAATTCTATATTGACGGAATTAAAGTGGATATGGAAAAAACCTTTATCCATGCTGAAAACATAAAATCGATAAGAAAAGTTAAAGGAGAAAGTTCAAAAATCTTTAGTGGAGCAATTGGAGCAACATTGCTTGAACGAATAACAGAATATCAATTTGTAACTCTCAATAAATTCGTAGCCGATATAAAAAAGGGAAACAAAAAATTACAAAAAGCAAAAATAATTGAAGTGGTTGTTAACTATGTTTTGATTGAAAATATGTCAGAATATCAAATTGAACTGAATCCCGATATAACTATAAGAATACAAGATTACTCTGAGGACGGAGTTTACCACGGAGGAAAAATGAATAAACCGAAACCAAGAATACTAATAGAAACGCGAAAATAACAATTGCTAACTTAAGACGTATAAAAATAATAAGGCAGTGTCGCTTAACCCAATGGGAAAGGAACTTTTGAAAGGTTACCAAATTTTTAAATTTGGCTTATTAGTAAAGAAAAATAATAAGAAATTTATAATCCCGCATAGCTATCGGGACGGCTTGTGTTCAACCAAGTGGCAACATTAGGTTTACCGCTTTGGTTTTGAACCTAAATATAATTGACTTTAGCTATCATCATTCAACAGCAATCAGCAGATTATTTAAATCCAAATTTTCTAGACCGAGCCTTCGGTTAAAAAACTACTTTATACCCTCCCTCAAACCCCTCTACTCTAAATATATATATCCCGTTCGGAAAAATAGCTAAGTCGATAGAATCTACTGGCAAGATCTTTTGATCGATCAACAATTGTCCCTGTAAATTGAAAAGTTGGAAGGTGAGCGCACTTTCGCCTTGAGCGGCATTGATATAAAGCAAATTATCTTTTACAAAATAGACCAACTTTTTGTTAGTGGGTTGTTCCCCAGACAGCGTTTGGAAAACCTTTCCAAAATCCGGAATCCCAAAACCCAACTGGTCGTCTGGACTGTTACCTTGGGAAGCGCTTTGTTGCACGGCAATGATTAATTGGGCTGGTGGTATATCTGGGAATGCCTGCAACAGACAGGCCATTGCTCCTGCAATGACGGGTGAACTATAGCTTGTTCCATTGCCAGACCTAAGGTTTCCACTCTCTTCTACCAGCTGTGTAGCGGTACCCTGGGCTACAACACTGGGCCGTACCCGACCATCACGGGTAGGTCCTATACTTGAAAAACCTGATTTGGACCCATTGGAGGTTACTGCACCTATCGCAAAAACACCGGGTGCGTCTGCTGGTGCAGCAATCCACGGGTGCACGATACTCTGCCCGGAATTGCCGGCACTGGTAACCACCAACAAACCTTTTTCGGTAGCGGTGGTGGCACCTTGGGAAATAAAGGAACTACCATTCATATCGCTATAGGTGAGACTTTCATTGCTATTGTCAAATCCCAGATAGCCTAACGAGACATTCAGTACATCCACACCTAGCGAGTCCGCTCGCTCTGCGGCAGCTACCCAGTAGCTCATTTCTACGGGTGTTTCTGAAGCAGCATCTTCCGTTCTGAATAAATAATAACTGGCGTCTGGTGCAGATCCCAAATATTGAACGCCACCATCGCTCACCTGTCCGGCCATGATGCTCAACACTCTGGCACCGTGAAAATTATCACCATAGATAGATTCATCGCCGTCTACAAAATCATAACCTCCCAAAATTCTACCTTCCAGTCTCGCCGTGGCAAAAGCCCTGTTGAGGTCAACATTGGGAAAGCCGCTATCCAGCACTGCAATGTGAATACCGTTACCTGTTTTCCCGCGGTTGTGGAGTGCATCCAGCCGGATCATTTCATTCTGGTTCTGGGAATTACCGTAAACTGCAGGCAGGAGGACGTCCTCGTTGAATGACTCTTGCCTAATAGTCTGCGCACTTTTGGTAAAATCCGCATAATCTATGCGATCAATGTAGGTGAGCGTTTTGAGATTTTCTATAGCCGTGTAATCGCCCACCACGTGCACTGCATTGAACCATTTCGATTGCGTACGGTAATCAATGCCAGGCATGTTTTTAATTGCATTCACATATACCTGATTTATGGGAACATCGCGAGCGTCGATGGCGACGCCATGACGCCTCTTTCTTTCTATCGCCCGCTGGGTCAATATAAGGGTGGGATCTGTGAGTGCTGCAGCTACATCGGGCTTATCGGTTAAATAGACAACCGCGTGCAGATCTTGCGCAATGACGGGTGCTGTAAAAATTAACAGACCTAAGATAAAAATCATTTTCATAGCTGGAAGTTAGGCAATTACGCCAGAACCCAGACACTCGCCATTATCATACCACGCTGCAAACTGACCGGCAGAAATTGCACTTTGCGGCTCGTCAAACACCATATAAAGCCCGTCAACCCGCTGGTACAGCGTTGCTGGCTCCAGTGGCTGTCGGTAACGTATGCGACCCATAACTTTCATTGAATCACCCGTTTCAAGAATTAAATCCGTTCGTATCCAGTGTATTTCATCGGGATTAATCTTTAACCCACGGCGGTACAAGCCATCGTGATCCTTTCCCTGACCGACATAAATCGTATTAGTAGACACATCTGTCTCGATCACGAACAAGGGCTCCGGCGTGCCACCCACATCAAGACCACGACGCTGTCCACGTGTGAAATAATGGGCACCTTGATGCTGACCCTTTAAAATACCGTCAGATTCCTGGTAAGTCCGCTTTCGCGAAAGCGAAATAACCTCATCTTCACCGCTCATTTCCAGCATCCTGGACTGACTGAGTGAACTTGCAATCTCGATGATATTCCCTGTTTTTGGTTTCAATTGTTGCTGTAAAAAGTCGGGCAACCGTACCTTCCCTATAAAACATAACCCTTGGCTATCCTTTTTACCAGCCGTTATCAAATCTTGCGCGGCGGCAATTTCCCGTACTTCGGACTTCTGTAAATGACCGATTGGGAAGAGTGTTTTGGCAAGTTGTTTTTGGGAGACTTGGCACAAAAAGTAGCTCTGATCCTTGCCTGGATCTGCACCAGCAATCAAATGATGGATGGTCTGGCCGTTCTCAATAGTGGTATTTTTCTGGCAATAATGGCCAGTTGCTACAAAATCTGCTCCCAGATCCATCGCGATGTCCATAAATACATCAAACTTTATCTCGCGATTGCACAACACATCAGGATTGGGCGTGCGACCACGCGCATATTCATCAAACATATAGTTCACAATACGCTCTTTATATTGCCCGCTCAAATCCACGGTTTGGAATGGGATTCCTAGCTTATCTGCAACGAGCATAGCGTCATTGGAATCTTCCAACCACGGGCACTCATCGCTGATGGTCACAGTATCATCGTGCCAATTTTTCATGAATAACCCTATAACTTCATGCCCTTGCTCCTGCAACAAATGTGCTGCAACACTAGAATCGACGCCACCAGAAAGTCCTACTACTACTTTTGCCATGTTGCAAATTTACGGCACTTACATATCACGGTTGCCGCACGTATGATTTCATTTGTCGATATGCTGGACGAGAGATTCTATACCACAATTAGTAGCGGTGATTCCTCTTTATACTTGGGCATAATTTTACCTGAAAT
>JBBSPH010000196.1:0-5188 GCA_038258985.1 Flavobacteriales bacterium | reverse complement strand
TGAAAGATCCTCAATCGCTGGTGGATAATTATTACTTTTGCAAGACTTTAGAAAACGATATAGTAGTACGCAATTATGGCTCGATTTGAATTGAAATTACCTAAAATGGGTGAATCTGTGGCAGAGGCCACTATAACCGCTTGGCTCAAAAATGTAGGTGATACGATCGAAATGGATGAACCTGTTTTGGAAATCGCAACAGACAAGGTGGATAGCGAGGTTCCCAGTGAGGTCGATGGTAAATTGGTAGAAATTCTATTTAATGTGGATGATGTTGTTGCGGTAGGTCAAACCATTGCAATTATTGAAACAGAGGGTGGCGATGATTCCAGCAATACTAATACCGAAACAACGAAGAATGAAGATACGGAAATAGAGGTAAAGGCTGGTGCTCCTTCCGGTTATGCAGAGCAGGCAACACAAACTGCAGAAGCCCAAATAGAGAAGGGCATGGCTACGGCTGGAAAGAATGATTATTCACATACGGACTCATTTTACTCTCCGCTTGTCAAAAATATTGCGAAAGAAGAAAATATCTCGATGGACGAACTGGAATCCATCAATGGAACAGGCAAGGACAGTCGTGTCACCAAAAACGATATTCTAAAATTTGTAGAAGATCGCAAGAGTGGTAAAGTTGTAACAAGTTCATCAAAGCCGTCAGCACCAGCCGCTCCAGCAAGCCATAGTGCTGCACCTAAACAAGTTCCAGCTTCAACCACAAAGGCAACACCGGTTTCCGTCAACGGCGAGGACGAGATTATAGAAATGACCCGTATGGGTAAAATGATCTCCCACCACATGGTGGCATCAGTCCAGACCAGCGCCCACGTTCAAAGTTTCATAGAATGTGATGTAACAAATATCTGGAACTGGAGAAAGAAAAATAAAGATGCTTTTTTAAAAAGAGAAGGCGAGAACCTAACGTTCACACCTATTTTTATGGAAGCGGTGGCGCAAGCCATCAAGGAATTCCCGATGATCAACATCGCTTTGGATGGTGATAAAATTATCAAACGCAAGAATATCAATCTAGGGATGGCAGCCGCTTTACCAGATGGAAACCTTATCGTACCCGTTATTAAGAATGCAGACCAACTCAACCTTGTGGGTATGGCCAAAGCCGTGAATGATCTCGCAAAACGCTCACGCGATAGTAAGCTTAAGCCAGACGACACACAAGGTGGAACTTATACCGTAACCAATGTTGGAACATTTGGTTCCATTATGGGAACGCCTATCATCAATCAGCCGCAAGTTGCAATTCTTGCGCTGGGAGCAATTAGAAAAGTGCCAGCTGTTGTGGAGACTCCCGACGGTGATTTCATCGGTATACGTATGAAGATGTTTTTATCGCACAGTTATGACCACCGCGTTGTTAATGGTGCGCTAGGCGGCCAATTTGTACAGCGAGTAGCGCAATTATTGGAAGCTTTTGATCCGGAAAGATCAATTTAGAAATAGTGGTTGAAAGAGTTCGCTTTTGCGAAAGCGAACTCTTTGAAACTGTATAGCATTCCAAATCATTGTGATAGTTGAAATATACTGTAGCAATCAGTAGATTCATACCTTCATTCCCAGTTCATTTTTGAAAAGGTCGATCATAAGACTCAACTACCTATTTTTGCACCATGGCTGACCAGTTTTATTTAGAGGATTTTGATTATTTCAAAGGAGCAAAAGTGCTGCATTATTTTGAATTTTTAGAACCACAGACTTTCAAGGATGAAGATTTTACGGTGATGGATGTGCACGCCTTGACCATCTGTGACTATGATGGTGAGGAAACTATGCTGTATTATTTTGATGATGATCTAGAAGTGATCCAGGAGTTTGAATTCATGATTCCCAAACAGGCTAAGGAAAAAGCGGCGGAAGATTTTCAGGGCATTGATATACAATGGAAGAACAAATAAAAAAGGTAGGCATTAAGCCTACCTTTTTCTTTTTCTATTCCTTACATAATCCTGTATCGCCTTTTCAGTAGTAAACCAGACTCTTCCCTCTTTATGGGCGTCAATCTTGCCTTGCCGGGCTAGTAGGCCTATATAATCTGCGCCATAATCTAATTCTGATTCTTCAACAATATTTGCAATGGATGCATAGTCTCCAGCAGTATCCTCTAGGTTACTCAAATAAATATCCAGCGATCTAGAAAGAGCCTGGCAAACTAGAAAAAATAGCTTTTCAAAATTACAATTATTAGCTTCATTGAGAGCAGTATAGTATTTCTTGCGATCCACTTTTAAGATAATTGCAGGTGGAAAACCTTGTTTGATCAACAGTAAATTATAAGCTAATCTCGCTGTCCTTCCATTACCATCAAAAAATGGATGTATCCATATGAAACGATGATGGAACAAAGCAGACATAATTACTGGATGCAGTTTCACATCCCTGTCATTCACCCAACTCACCAATTCTTCAATAAGATCTGGGACTTTTTGTGCATTGGGCGGGACAAAGTTAGCGCCAGTAATACGCACACCGGCATTCCTAACCCTACCTGCAAATTCCTTGTCCAATCGATCCATAACCAGGCCATGAATTTTTAGGATATCAATCTCTCTCAATCTGTAGTCAGTGGTCGCAATTTCTTCCACATACTCAATGGCATCATGGTGATTTACCGTTTCAAAATGTTCTCTTAAAGACTTTCCACTTACAGTTAAACCATCTTCCAGAACCATTCTGGTTTCTTGAAGGGTTAGGGTATTTCCTTCAATACTGTTGGAATTGTAGGTCCACTCTAGACTCAAGTTCTCCTGTATATTACGCACTACGGCATTCGGAAATGGACGGTACTTATCCAGTCGTTTCTTTTTCTCATCTATTTTTTTGAGAAGATCTTGTAGCTCGTAGCTTAAAATTATATCTGTAGCAAACATCTTAATATCGTCTACACAAATATAAGCTTTAAACGATGTTAATTAACATATACCTCCACATATTTTTCAGCTATGGTTACACTATCATGGAATTCAATCACATATTCCCTGGCAGATTTTCCCATAGTATTTATTTTATCTGGGTCTTTTATAAGCGTTTCAAGTTGTTGAAATATTTTTTTGGTATTAGGTTGAGCATCAATTACGGGAACGCTATCTAGCTTTCTTGCATTCAAAAATTGCTCACCTGCACCAGCAAATACAACCTTACCGCATAGCATACCTTCTAGCGCATTGTATCCCTGGTCATAGGCCAGCACTTGATCCAGCAAAATATGCGCATTCCGCAATTCCTGAATGTATTGCGTGTAGGGTAGATTCTCAGCAATGGTAACCTTAAATTTATCGGGATATTTTTTGCGTAGCAATTCTAATGCCTCCTCAAAATAATTGATCCCTTTCTTCCAATAATTAGAGCGATTGATTCCTAAAAAAATATGGATTCTTTCAATATTTTCATTTTGTTTAAGTCCAAATTTAGAAGTGACAACAGGAGCTGGAATTAGCACCGTGCTCTTAGGTTCATCTTGTAGAGACATGGCATAATCGACATTCATGGGAACGATGGCTTTACACTTGGACACCAGCCAATCGTAATTTGATTTATAACCCTCCTCTAGATATTTATAAGTGTGTGCCAAAAATTGTTTTTTGCTTTCGTCCCTTTTAACGGCATCTAGAATACTATAACCCACATGCCTATTAACTAGATAGTCCGTATAGTGGTAATCATCGCCACAGGCCGCTAAAAAGCAATTACCGTTATTTTTTACTAGATATGACAGCATCTTTAGTTCTACGGCAGGCTCGCAGTTAAATGGGTTGGAGTTGACAAATTGTACGATGTCAAAATTTTTCAAAAGGTGTTCGCTTTCGCGAAAGCGTGCCAGCCTCAAATTGTCCTCTAGATTGAGATTCGTTAGACGAAACCAGAATACTTTGAACTTTTCCCGCCACCAGTTGCGGCGGTAATAATCACTCCCTACATAGATATCTACGGGCAAATCCTTGAAGCCATCACCATCGCCCACGATAACTACTTCGTGACCCAATTGTACCAAGCCGTGTTTAAGCGAATTGTGAAAATTACTGTACTCGCCTACCAGTAGGATGCGCATAAAAAGTACCTTTGGGATAAAGATAAGCGCTTGCCACCATACACTACGGACGATCTGGAAATTCTCATCGCGACCATGGATCGGGATGATTTTGCATTTCTTGAAGAAATATTTGCCGCGCCTATTTCCGCAATTAGTCAGCGGGTACTAATAGTCAACCAGAGCGAGTCAAGGAAACTTATTTCTGATCGCAACAATATTCGTGTATTGAATATGTCATCTTATGGCTTGTGTCGCAGCCGTAATCTAGCGTTACAAAATACGAGTACAAAACTGGCCTGGATACTGGATGATGATGTGAGGATATTGCCGGATGCCTGCCTATCAATTATAGATGCTTTCAATAAATATTTAGATTCTACAGCCATTACTTTCAAGGCAGATTTGCCTGAGGGTGGTCAGATGCGCAACTACGAAAAGCAGGATTTTATCTACCAGACGAGAGATGTACAGCGCGGGCCGGTTTCATTTGAGATTGTTCTTAACACAGAGCGCATGCGTCAAAACGGAGTTATTTTTAATGAACGTTTCGGTTTAGGCGCTCAGTTTCCCTTATGTGAGGAGCAGGTATTTTTCAACGACCTGTTGCGAGCTGGCCAGAAAGCAATATTTGTCTCAAAAACCATTGTCATTCACCCAGCAGAAAGTTCTGGCATTGACCCTACCAAAATCACCAACCTTTATGCACGTGGAGCCCTTGCTCGTTATCGTGGGAAAAATATAGTATGGTTCAAGTTTAAAAATTTAGTATTCCTTTTTCGTAAAGGTTACATGCTGAACCCTCTCAAACTTTGGCAGGCAGCCAAGACCATGCAAGAGGGAGCAAATGATTACCTAAAAAAGGAATGATTTCTTTGCATCTGCTTTTCACCTATTTTTGATTTATGAAGTATCAACTTATTGATATCCCAAAAATTACTGATCCTCGTGGCAATCTAGCTGTAATAGAAGGCGGTACCATTCCTTTTGAAATCAAACGTGTTTATTATTTATTTGATGTTCCTAGCAACAGCCATCGTGGTGGCCATGCACATAAGAAATGCCAATCGCTACTTATTGCATTGAGCGGTAGTTTCACCGTTAAGCTATATGATGGACAGGAGTGGAAGGAAATTTTAATGA
>JBBSPH010000195.1:0-5199 GCA_038258985.1 Flavobacteriales bacterium | reverse complement strand
TATTTGAAATCCCAACGATACCGTACATAGGTGTTCTTAGCTCATGACTAATTCGCGAAAACAATGCATTTCTAGCCTGAAGCAAGCGTTCACTTTTTTCCTTCTCCTTTAAATAGATCGTATTTTTTTGAATGAGGTCTTTATTCAATCGCTTCCTTTTAGAAAAACTTATAAATAATATGATTATCAATATAACTGCAATCGCAAGCGCAATCAATGACCAAAGAAGGGTATTCTGTTGTAAATCTTGTTTTCTCCTACTCTCGGATTCTCTTTTTTCAAATTCGATTTGTGCCAGTGAATTTCTCTTCACCTCACCTACCTTAAAGCTAGCGGTAGCATTCTGTACTGCCTTGATTCGATCCAGCTCGAATTTGCTTCGTTCAAGGGAATCTAATTTGATGGATAACTCAAATGCTGCTTGATAATTATTTAGACCCGCTTCTGCTAAAGATAAATTTCGATAAGATTCAAGAAGTACCTCAGAGTAATTTGTTGCGACTGCATTGATTATTGATTTGGCAAACATTGCTTTTGCAGCAGTAAAATTCTTTTTAATCAAATAATATTTACCGTGTAATAATTGATAGCTCGCATTAAACACTTCGTAATTTAAATTATTTGCTAAACGTTTAGATTCTAAAATATAAGGGTAAGCAAGTTCCAACTGCCTCATCTCGAGATACAATTCCGCTATGTTATAATTAATTATAAAAAAACCTCCATCATCAGAATTATCAGTAAAAAGTAAAGCGACCTTATATCTATTTATTGCGGAATCAAGATTGTTTGTGCTTGCTAACACTGTCGCCAAATCAATATTTGCTGTGGTGAGCGCATAAAATCTTCTACTTTTCGGAAGGCTTGTAGTTCTAAATATCTCTGCCTTGACTAGAGATTCCTCAAAAATCTCTTTTGCTTGGACCGTATCCCCCAACTGAATCAAAGCGTTTCCCAAAAGACTAGAAATAGAGGTATAATAATTATACAAACGTACGGAGTTACTTAGCTCGCGTCCTTTCTGGCTCAGGTTGATGGTTTCTACAAAATCTTGGCTGTTGTACTTAAATCGTATTGAATCAAGAATGACCTGTAATTCCTTTTCTATTTTTTTCTCTTCCACGGTATATTCACCCGCCATATCTTGGCTGAATCCCAACAACGAAAGCAACAAGAAAAACACACAGAGCATTTGTGCTTTTTCAAATTGAAAAATCGATCGGGTTGAATGATGCATGTAGGGAATTGACTTAATTAATTAGATGAAAATACAACAATAGAGTGACTGACTCAATAGTTTTATCTCCTGCCTAATAAGGTATGTAACTAATCTAAAAACCACAGTAGTTTAATGCTGGTCGTAATAATTGTAGGTTAATTGAATTCAATCTGCTCATTTAAGGCAAACTAGAACGAAAATACTTACACTAAAATTTTATTCTGCAAGATTTGCATCACCATTTATAAAGAATATCTAAAATTAGAATTTCGTTGAAATCTAATATTTAGGCTAGTTATTTGCAAAAAAATCTTGCTACAGCTGCCGTTAATCGAAATATTCATATTCTTAAGCCTACAAGTAGTATTATTGTATTCAATACTTTGATGGTAAATACCTTAAAGAAAAAAGAGCATGAAAAAAATTACCTTTCTATTTTTATTCGTTTCCACAGGTATAGTTGCCCAGGATTTGACTCTTCTTTCTGGTGGGTCAATGTCAATGCAAGCCGATGCTGTATTGTATGCCAATGGTGTTGAACTACAGCCGACGTCCGATTTTTCCCTTGATGGCCCTATTGAATTGTCTTCTAGTGAAATACCCTTGTCAGAACCCAAGACCATAAGTCGCGTTTTTGAGTTATCAAAACCCATGGAAAATTTCAGTGGCAATGTGACCTTTTATTACGCGAATGCAGAGTTGAACAATATTACAGAGGCCGAACTTGAATTGTTACTTAAAAATGATCCTACCAGCTGGTCAATTATAGCGAGCAGTTTGAACATGGAAGAGAAGAAAATGGAATTCAACTTTGAGAATCCCGCGACTATTTATGGCTTATCCGCTACCACAAAACAAACCTTGAGTGAGGCTACAGTTTCATCGCAGGATATTCAAATCTACCCCAATCCTACACAATCCGTGCTTTATATCAATCACAGTAGTGATATGGTAATTGAGGTTTATAACCTATTAGGTAGTTCCCTTATCAAATCAACCCAAAAGAATATTGACTTATCAGGTTTGAGCTCAGGCACCTATTTCGTAAAGTTGACTGATGTAGCTACAAATGCCACGACTGTCAAACAAATAGTGAAGCAATAAGCTATAGAGACTTACTGGATTCATTCTATCCCATTCATTTTTGTTTTAATAACGTTATACTCATCCGATTTCAATAGATAAAATGGGATATTGGTAGATGTTTCGCTTTCGCGAAAGCGAACTCCACACCCGTAACTCCTTACAGATATCGTTGACACAAACAATGACATTTGTGCAGCAATCCAGCTCAGGTTTGCCGTGTATCATTCTTGATTTTAATATCTTAGGGGTTCAAATAAGAACCCATGAGATATCCATTACTTTTCCTTTTTGTTCTTTCAACATCACTAGTAGCTGCTCAAGGCACTCGCCTACTGCGGCAACCTACGATCCACAACGATAAGGTCGTATTTGTTTATGGAAATGACCTATGGATGGCCTCTACCAGTGGTGGTGGTGCACAGCGATTGACCAGTGATATAGGGTATGAGAGTGTCCCACATTTCTCTCCAGATGGCCAAATGATTGCTTTTACCGGCGAGTACGATGGTAATATCGATGTATTTGTGATTCCTGCCACAGGTGGAACGCCGCAACGTTTGAGCTATCATCCAGGAGGTGATTTTGTAACTGGATGGACACCAGACGGTCAGGTGCTATTCCGCTCCGACAGAGAAGGAAACCCTACGGAAACTACAAGGTTCTTTACCATTGGGTTGGAAGATGTCTACCCAAAAGCCATGGAATTGACACGTGCCGCTTATGGAGAAATTTCTCCCGACGGACGTTATGTGGCCTATACTCCTATTACCTCCTGGGATCCAGAGTGGCGCAATTACCGCGGTGGCCAAGCTATGCCTATATGGATCGTTGATCTTAAATCCAAAGAACTGCAAACCACATCCCAACCCACTAAGGAGCGTCACCTAGATCCAGTGTGGCTGGATGGCAAGGTTTATTTCCTGTCAGAGCGGGATTATACCAGCAATATCTGGAGCTATGATCCAGTTACCAAAGAGGAATCACAAATTACCTTTCACAAAAAATTTGATGTAAAAAGCCTAGATGCTGACGATACTCAAATTGTATATGAACATGGCGGCTATCTCAATCTGTTGAATGTGGACGATAAATCTACCCGTGTGATCGATATCACCATTAATGCAGACCTCAATACTTCTAGAGAACGTTGGGAAGATGTTACCGCGGCAGGCCTTTCCAATAGCGCTTTATCACCGAATGGATTGCGTGCTCTGTTTGAACATCGTGGCGAGATATTCAGTGTCCCAAAAGAAAAGGGTTCCTGGCGCAACCTAACTAATGCTCCCGGCAGTGCAGAAAGATATCCCGTTTGGTCGCCAAAAGGTGACCGGGTCGCTTGGTTCTCTGACGCCAGTGGTGAGTACCAACTCGTTATTGCAGATCAGTATGGAGATAACCCACGTTCCCTAAAAATCGACAATCCCACATTTTTCTTTGAGCCGCAATGGTCGCCAGATGGAAAGCACATCGCGTATACAGATACCAACTACAACATCTGGATAACTACCGTAGAGTCAGGGAAAACTATTAAAGCAGATACGGACAGCTATGCCCATCCTGATCGTTCAATGAATCCAGTTTGGTCCCCAGATGGTAAGTGGATCGCTTATGCAAAACAACAGAAAAGCCACTTTAAAGCAATTTTTGCCTATGGTATTGATCGTAATAATAAGATTCAAATTACTGACCCTCTTGCAGATGCTATATCACCTATTTGGGATGAATCTGGAGATTACTTGTACACGCTGGCAAGTACAAATTATGGATTAAAGTCTGGATGGCTGGATATGAGTTCCTATGATCCATCTACTACCCGATCCTTGTATGCTGTTGTGCTCAATGCAAATGGCACAGCTCCCAATCTTCCTGAATCTGATGAGGAAACAGTCAAAGATGTCAAGGAAGATAAAAAAGAGGCCCAAAAGGAAAGAGAGAAAAAAGGATTTGATGAGCCCAAGGAAGAAAAAAAACCGGTAACCGTAGTTATCGATGCAACTGGAATATATGATCGTATTGTGGCCATGGATCTTCCAGCTAGAAATTACACCGCTCTTGCGAAAGCGGAACAAGGGTTCGTTATGGTGCTGGAAACCATAGAAAATGTGGATGGACAAAAACTACATTTATATGACGCGAAAAAGCAGGAATCTGTCGAATTTACAGATGGCATTGAAGGAGTTAGTACAAGCTATGATGGAAAATATGCCTTACTCGATTATGGTAAAAGCTTTACGATTAACCCAACAACAAAACCTGTAAAAGCAAGTGATGGTAAGTTGGAAATGAACTTAAAAGTAAAAGTAAACCCACAGGAAGAATACCGGCAGATTTTCAAGGAAGGATGGCGATATATGAGGGATTTCTTGTACGTCGATAACGTTCACGGTGCGCCCTGGGACAAAATCTATGAATGGTATTCCCCATGGATAGCAGATGTTAGACACCGTACCGATCTCAATTATGTCGTAGATATAATGAGCGGTGAGGTAGCAATAGGTCACTCGTATGTTTCTGGTGGTGACCTGCCAGATACCAAACGTATTCCCGTAGGTTTGTTGGGAGTTGATCTTGCCATGGAAAATGGTGGGTACCGTATCCAAAAGATTTACAATGGCGAGCGTTGGAACCCAGAAATGGAAAGTCCGTTGGGAATGCCGGGAATAAGCGTGAAAGAGGGTGATTATATCACCACTATAAATGGTAAGGCACTTACAAGTAATGACAACCCTTATAAACTTATGGAACAAACCGCTGGTCGGGAAATCTATATGGAGGTAAGTTCTACAGAAGACGGCGCCAATGCGAAAAAGGTTCTTGTCAAACCGGTAGCTAGTGAGCGAGGACTGCGCTATGTTGACTGGGTAGAAAATAATAGGAGAAAGGTTGATGAATTA
>JBBSPH010000194.1:0-5225 GCA_038258985.1 Flavobacteriales bacterium | reverse complement strand
TGGTAGCTCCAGTGTTCCTCACCGTGAAGCTGTACGTGATCGTCTCACCCGCCTGGGCAATATTGTCCGCACCATCATTCAGTACGCCCGTCTTGATGATCGAGATACGGTCAGTTGGAGGTACGGGTGTAACCGTTGGACGGTTCTGGGTCTCGCTCGCAAAGTCGGAAAGGTCAGTCACGTTTGGACGACCAGCAGGTGGTGTTCCTGTGGCCGTAGCCTGGTTCGTGCGGCTGCCCGCATTGATGTCTGCCTGGGTAAGGGTGTATACTCCGGAGAAAGCAGTCGTGCTGTCTCCAGGTGCAAGGGTTGCCACAGGGCCGCCTACAACAGTGCTCGCACCTGCGCCGTTGACAAGCAACGGGTCCGTCACGCGGATGTTCGTTAGCGTGGTCGTTCCAGTGTTCCTCACCGTGAAGCTGTACGTGATCGTCTCACCCGCCTGGGCAATATTGTCCGCACCATCATTCAGTACGCCCGTCTTGATGATCGAGATACGGTCAGTTCTAGTTAATGGAGTAACCGTAACATCGTCAGGATTACCGTTGCCATTCGTGTCAACGTTCGTATTGATACCAGGATCATCAGAAAGATCAGAAATAGTCTCACCAGTAGGTCGATTAGTACCAACACCTGTAATTTGATTTAATACCTGACCGACATTGAGTTCAGGTTGTGTAACCTCATGTGTAGATGTCAATCTGACAAAATCACCCGGATCTAATCTAACAATATCAGTACGGCTAAGCAGACCATTATTATCTGTTAATTTGATATTATCAATTCTGGTGTTTCCAGTGTTGGTAACGACTACATCGTAAGTGATAATATCTCCTGCAGTATCGTAAACTCCAGTTTGATCAGCTTTTGTAATAGCAAGAGAAGAGCCTACGATTAGTAAGCCAGCATTACTTGTCACAGTGCTACACAAAAGTGAAGAACTATTGACAACAGCTCTATAGAGGTTGTTGTTGAAACTAGAAGGCGGATTTGTAACTGTAAGTGTTCGAGTAGTTATACCGCTATAGCCGTTGAAGCCATTGGCGTTAGCCACGTTCGTGAAAGCCGAACCATTAGTGCTCACTTGCCATTGATACGTTGGATTGCTTCCACTAGCTGTTACTGAGAATTGAGCCGTAAGATTGCCTGGTGCAAAAGCCGTATCGGTTTGGGGTTGAGCTGTTATGGAAAGATTAGTTCCTCTTTCTCTAAAATCAAAGGTTCCGTTAGTATTACCATCCCGTGGACGAATTGTGTAATTGTTACCGGCACCATTGACCGATTGTCCACCACCACTAGTTACTAGACCCAGTGCATTAACTGTAATCGGTAGACCTCCTACTTGACCGTCACCATCTGGATCTTGAAAACCTGCTTCGATAACATCATTACACCCGTCATCATCTGCATCGCGATCTATTCTGTTAGGCAGGCCTGTATTATCATCATTTGCTGTATTACCACCTTCGTCAATATCGGTAATTCCATCATTGTCATCATCCAAATCTACCGAGTCTGCGACACCATCACCATCAAAATCTGGCCCATCCACGAAATCAATACGTACAATAGACGCTTCATTAACAACTACAACTATTCTATTATCGTTAGCACCATTAACATCAGACACGGAGGCAATTGGAAAACCAGTAGGAATATCTGTAATAGGATCTATCTCCCTGATTACAAAAGTCTCAGAACCCAATGCGGCATTTCTTTGAACATTAAATTGATAACTACCATCAGAGCCCGTGCGCTGAGTACTGATGAGTGTACCGTCAGGTCGCTCTAACCTAATAAGAACATTTGAAAGCGGCGTACCGTCATCTCTGGTTACCGTTCCACATAACAAGGGCTGAGTTATAAATACCGTTACAGGGTTTTGATATTGTGCCCGCTCTAATACTAATGCAAAAAATCGGTTGCTTTGAGTCCCTGTACCAACTTTACCTACTCTATAGGTGAACGAATTTTTGTTTTCGTAGTAATTACTGAATGTATATCTAGGATCTTCATCAATCGGCTCGATTGGAGCAGAATTACTATCCGTATTAAGTCCACGAACAATATTTGCGTTACTTGTTACTTCAATACGAGAATTTGCTGAACGAGTAAAAGCATCTGTTAAGGAAAGCTCTGCAAATTCATTGATATTGGGCGACCCATCTATATCAAAAGGAGTAGCGTAAAAACATACACTTGTACTTGCAGTAGTTGTACCCGCATTAACCAGAGTGATACGAAAGAGAGCACTAATAGTACCAGAATTGGTCGTAGCGATTCTTGGCTGAAAAGCCCGCGGTAAACCATCATTATTAACGTCAATCTCAAGAATTGAAGTGTTGTTAAGCTCAAGAATCTCTACTAAAACATCTATCGCTGGACTTTGATTAATTGCACCCGCCGCATTTCTAAAACGGTAGATCGTACCAACCGCTAGTGCTGGACGATTGTTATCGATAGTTGGGGTAGCTTCAAAAGAAACCAAAGAAAAACAGTTTTCTCTCAAACAGGATCTAGATTGACCAAAGGAAGAAATAGATACTAATCCGAAAAATAGGATTGCAAGAAACTGGAAGCAAGATTTTTTTACAATAGTAGAGTTGCTCATTGACTTATTGATTTAATTGTTCAATAGTGCTAATTATAGGAAGTAAACCTACTGGCAACGTAAAATGCAGCTGATACTAACCCCCTAACTTTAGTAACATTATCTGCAGGGCATGCACCCTAGCAAACATTGCAAAAATACTGTTTAAGCATCGGCTCGCAAAACCTTTCGGTCGTGCCGTCATTTAACCGATTAAAAGGATCAGTCACGAACGAAGAATCATTTTAAATTTAACTTATGTTCATAAAAACTTCTGTAAATTAGAATTTGATTGATAAATTAAGGAAATGATGTTTACCGTTATCCGATTTTAGAATCCGTTTGACGTTAGATTAGATTCCGCTTTCGCGAAAGCGTAATTTCCACCATACATTCCCACAAAATATAATTGAGAGCTATGTCATAAAACTACCGCTTGACCAACCAGTGAAAAATTACTAGCTTGACCGTCGAACAAGCCAATAAAATAGATGCAACATTGAAATAACTTCAACTCCAAAAATGTATAGTAAGAATGAAACCGCAGGAATATTAGCAATTGCTTATTTAAGGTGAGAACAAATCCCACAGCGTGCAAAATGAAAGCAAGCTAGCTTGATACGCAAAATAAGTATTGCCGTGCTAGTTAGCAGGTTTGCTAACTTAGAGGTTTGGAATACGCAGCTCAAAATTTTAGTGCCTCACACCCACTATACCTAATTCTTCGCGGATTCTGGCTACCGATATGGGCTGCCAAGCCTGTAGTGAAGCTAATAGAATTTTGGTGAGTCCCTAAACTTACAACCCGTCGTAAATATGATTATTTGGAGAATTTAAAAAACTAAAAATTACGACACTACTGATTAATATGGAACGCGGTATATGGACTCTAGAAACCAAAAAAAGCCAATCAACGTTTAAAGTCAATTGGCTTCTTAATTAGTAGCGGGAACTGGACTCGAACCAGTGACCTTCGGGTTATGAGCCCGACGAGCTACCTACTGCTCTATCCCGCGATGTAAAATCTGTAAGTCACTTTGGTTTTTCAACCTTCAGGTAATAAGCCTGACAACAAACAAACAATCCCTTTCTATCGATTGGGATGGCAAATATACGACGGTTTAATGATCTGTACAAGTACTTTTGAAAATTGATGTGCTATGTACGTTAAACAATTCTCAAATCGCAATACATAAGCACGTTAATGCGATAGTTATTTTTAAATTCAATTAAAAATCAATCATGGACACTAATATCAACACAGAGAAATACCTTCAAAGCATCCTAGAGAAAACATATGATGCGCAACGTGGTTATGCTAACGCTGCTGAAGTCACTAGCCATGTAGACCTTAAAAGATGGTTTGCACAACAAGGAGTGAAACGTACAAAGTACGCCGCCTCCATTGCAGGTGAAATGAAGGGCATGAATGAAACGCCAGAATTTGATGGTAGTTTTACTGGCGACATGCACCGCAGTTGGATGAATTTGAAAGCTGCCTTAAGTGGTAATAAAGACGAATCTGTCTTAGAAGAATGCATACGTGGTGAAAAAGCTGCTATTGAGGAATACAATCATGTTCTCGAACACCGCGCCGAGTTACCACAAACTATTGTTACTATTCTTGAGGCACAGAAAAATGAAATCCAGGCAACCGTTAATCAGATCAAGCGCTTGGAGGATGTTGCAGAACACCTCAACGATTAGCTGTATAAATACCATTTGAAAAGCCGCTCCTGAGCGGCTTTTTTTATTGCCCTATCTCAATGGCTTCAAATCCTACTAGCTCACTGTCCTCGAATACTGTGGTGATTTCTATTGGGTTGCAACAAATCTCACAATCTTCCACATAGGTTTGGGAATAAGCAGGGTCTAATAACATAGATATCTGTTGCCAGCAATGTGGGCAGGCAAAAAAGTGCTCTATCATAACTCAATATTGAGTAATTGTCCCGCTAATTGTAGCAATTGGTATTCTGCAAGTTTTGCATCATACTTTGCTAGATTCTTAATCGTTTCGGCATTCAGAAGATTTACTTGTGCCTGACGGAATTCTATACTCGTCACCTGTCCCAGTTTGAACTGCTCTTCAGTTCGTTCAAAATTATTCTGGTTAGTCAGCACGTTTTGTTCCTGCATCCTAAATATGGCCAGTGCATTTTCATACGTACCACGGGCATTTGCCACATCGCGGGCTACCTGTAGCGATATTTGTGACCTGATTACTTCCTCATTTTCCTTTGCGATTTTGGCGTTGCGCAGGCTAATTAAAGAGAGTCCACCGTCGAAAAGATTCCATACCAGATTTGCTCCCAACTGTAGTGAATTGCTATTTCTTGTGGTTCCAGGAAAGAATGCACTAGGTGGATTATCACTTAAATTCCAACCGTAGGAACCCGTCAAACCGATTCTGGGTAACAGCAATGCTTTAGTTGTTTTTATATCAAACTCGCTTATTTCTACATTGCTATCCGCTTGAAGCAAGGTGACGTTATTTTGGGCGACATTATCAATATAACTATCAATTAGAAGAAGATTTTGAAAAGTGACCATGGTATCAATCTGAAATTGCACCTCCAATTCCCGATTCATTAAAAGATTTAAATCGCGTTTTGTATTGCGCAGTTGTTGCCTG
>JBBSPH010000193.1:0-5258 GCA_038258985.1 Flavobacteriales bacterium | reverse complement strand
TAACTAAAGGTACTGCTAAACATGAAAAAGCTAAAGTGGCTATGTGGCAAGGAAACTTTACTGAAGCAAGAGATCAGGCGCTGTCTGTTATTGAAGACCCAAACAGCCCTCATAGTCTGTTATCCACAACTGCCGCAGTTTTTGGTGGTGATAAAAATCATGCTGAATCCCTATTTGTAGTTCAAGCGCAAGATGGATTATTAGGCGGTGGAGGAGTTACGATGACGAATGCAAACTATGTAACTCAATATTTTCAAATCCCAACTGACGCTAATGGTAATGAAGTAAATGAAAATGTTGCCATGGGAGGACAGGGATTTTCAAGAGTATTACCTAATCGTTATTTACTAGGATTACTCGAGGAGGATCCAAATGATACTAGAGGAACTACCTATTTCAGACAAAAGTATTTCTATACAGATGGTCCTTTGGTAGGACAACAAGTAACTAGATATCAACGTAGAGAAACACTAACATCTCCAGTACCTAGTACCTTAACTAATTACTACAGATTTATTCACCCTTCCTGTATGAAGTTTTTTGAAGTAGATCAAGACCTCAATACATATCGTGTCCATAGCAATATTATGGTGTATCGCTTAGCTGAAACTTATTTGATAGCCGCAGAAGCTATTATGAGATCCAGTGGTGATCCTTTGCCCTATATTAATGCAGTGAGAAGAAGAGCTGGCGCAGCGCCAGTAACAGCTGTAACTCAACAAACCATTCTTGATGAGCGTGCTCGTGAACTGGCATTTGAGGGACAACGTTTCTTTACCCTCAAGAGAATGGGGCAGGATGTGATTGATTTTCAAATGAGAACCTACTCTGGTGATGGTAATTTTTTCCCACCTAATGCAGGCGGCGAAAGAGATCCTCGTGTGAACTGGCAATCTCATTTTATTAATATGCCCATTGCACAGCAGGATTTAGATTTGTTAGGTGATGGATATCCAAGAGTTCCAGGATATTAATTTAGATAGTAATTAAAGTTTATAAATGAGCAAGTTGAAAAGCTTGCTCATTTTTTTAAACTCAAAAAATGAATTTTATGAGATATATACTATTATCAGGTTTAGTATTATTGTTGTTTTCATGTAAATCCACTCAGATAGAAAATAAAATGACATTCGCAGAGAATCCAGTGGTGGCTCATCGTGGAGCTTGGAAGGCTAAAGCCCTGCCAGAAAATTCGATTGCCGCCCTCAGGGAAGCGATACGACTGGGATGCGTTGGGTCTGAGTTTGATGTAAGAATGACTAAGGATGAGGTGCTTATCGTCACCCACGATGCGACCTATAATGACTTAATTATTGAAGAAAGCACCTATAGCAAATTAGCTGAAACCAAGCTAGCCAATGGCGAGACCTTACCGACCTTGGAAGATTACATCAAGGCTGGACTAGTCGACAACCCATCTACTGGTCTTGTAGTAGAACTTAAACCCTCAAAAACTCCTGGCTTCAACGAACTTATGGCAGTAAAAGCCATGGAGACAATTGATAGATTAAATGCTAAAGCCCACGTGCTTACGTATATCAGCTTTAGCTATGCAATCTTGAAAAAGATTAAACAAATTGATTCGAATGCGCAGGTTCAATATTTGGATGGTTCCAAAAACCCAGATCAACTAGAAAATGATCAGATATTGGGAATGGATTATTACATCAGTGCATTTAAAAATAATCCAACCTGGATCGCTCAGGCGAAAGCAAAAAATATCAAACTCAATGTTTGGACGGTCAACAAAGAATCAGACATGAATTGGTTTCTAGATAGAGAGTTCGATTTTATTACTACCAATGAACCAGAATTGCTCTTTGATCTTATGGAAAAGAAATCTCAATCAAGATGGAATTTGGTCTGGAGTGATGAATTTGACGGTAATGAGTTGGATAGGTCAAAATGGTCTTACGAGACTGGATTGGTTCGCAATCAAGAAAAACAATTCTACACCGATACTACAGAAAATGTAAGGATTAGCAATAATGAATTGATTATTGAAGCACACAAAGCTACAATAGAAAATCCAGCCTACCTTTCAGATACAGTTAAGGACTGGAGAAAAAATGGCAAGGTGGCCAACTATACCTCAGGAAGTATAACCACAAGAGGTAAAGCCGCCTGGAAATATGGTCGAATAGAATTAAGAGGAAAATTACCTGAAGGGAAAGGAGTGTGGCCAGCATTCTGGATGATGGGAGATGATTTGCCTGATGCTAAATGGCCAGATAGAGGCGAGATTGATATTATGGAATATGTGGGTTTTGAGCCTGATTCAATTTTTGGAACGATTCATACTGCTGCATACAATCACATGATTGGCACTCAAAGGGGAAAGAAAATAGCCATTGACAACCCACAGGAGAACTATCATGTCTATGCCATCGAGTGGACTCCCGATAGTATTGACTTTTTCCTTGATGATGTAATTTACAATCATATAGAAAATGAGCATAAAACCACAGCAGAATGGCCCTTTGATCAGCAGTTTTTTCTAAAGATTAATTTAGCTATTGGCGGGATGTTAGGAGGCCAGAAAGGAATTGATGACTCCGTTTTTCCACAGCGCCTTACGGTCGATTATGTGAGGGTCTATCAAGAAGATCGATTATGAAAAAGTTGACCTACTTAATTTTATGTATAGGTCTGATGATTAGCTGTAAAAGCCATGATGTCAAGGTCATGACCTACAATATACGGTTGAATACGCCTAACGATGGCGAGAATGCATGGCCCAACCGCTCTGGTTTTCTTACGGCTCAGATACTGGAATCGAAAGCATCCATCATAGGCGTGCAAGAGGCACTGCCTGATCAAATACAGGATATGCAGCGGCTTATGCCCGATTTTGCCTACATAGGCATAGGGAGAGACGCAAATTCATCGGGAGAGTATTCAGCTATTTTTTATAGGAATAATCAATATGAAGTAGCAAATGCCAATACCTTCTGGCTTTCTAAAACTCCATCTGTGGTTTCCAAGGACTGGGATGCCGCATATCCTCGCATATGTACCTATGGTTTATTCACTCACAAAAAATCTGGTGATAAATTTTGGGTTTTTAATACGCATTTTGATCACGTGGGGGCTACCTCGAGAATAGAGAGTGCTAAAGTGATTCTAGGCAAGATCCAAGAGGTAAATACGAACAATCTCCCAGTGATATTCATGGGAGATTTGAATGTGGAACCAGACGATGCGGTAATAAAAGTGCTCGAGCAGCAGTTGATAGATACCATGATGACAGTTGATGGTCCCCTAGGCCCAACCGCTACATTCAATGGTTTTAATGCGTCTCAAGAATCAACGAGAAGGATCGATTATATCTTTATATCAAAAGATATTGAGCAAAACGTGAAGGCTTATAAAGTCCTAAAGGATGTTAGAAATGATAGATATCCTTCAGACCACTTTCCCGTATGGGTGCAATTAAAACTCAATTGAAAGATGCAACAAGCAGCCGTTTTCGCTTTCGCAAAAGCGAATAAAACGACGCGCTATGAATTGTTTGCAACTTTTATGTATGAACTTACTCAGCTTCACACCGCTTAGAACCTTACCCTTTCAATAGAATTCATATACGTTCCTAATACATTTATTTTGAACTGTTGTGAATCAAACCCGTATTTCTCTGGTGCACATTTCATCTAGATGATCAATTTTCCTAGGAGACAATCCCTGAATATCTATTTTCAAATCCAGCAGTATTTCCAAAACTAGGATGGTCCAGTAGCTACCTCAATAGGTTTCGCCATCAGTTCATTGATTATAGAGTTTTAGTCGGTATGCTTTACCATAATTTTCATATTCCATAGGCTTGTTTGAAATCCTTAATCTGATGTGTACTCGTACTTGCGATCTATCAAATTGTAGGAACTCTTAATCATATGTATAGCGAGGCTTAAAATGTTGATCTGGTAATAATATCTGCTTTCAAAATTACTGTACAACTATTTTTAGGGTCATTCATCGATGATATAATTCGACCATGAACATTTACCAAAAATATTGAACCTGCTAATCTTCTGATTGTTAGTTGATTAAAAATTACTATCATAAACGACTCTTTAACGGTTGAAACGAACACTTTATATTTGGTTATTACCGAATATCGATTATCCATGAAATTCATCATCTATTCTCTTTTTTTAGTCAGTTATTTAAGTCTTGCTCAAGTAGGTATAAATACAGCCAATTTATCTCCAGGTTCTGCCTTGCAAATTGACAGCACAACTGGCGGTCTGGTGCCTCCCAGAATGACCGAGGCACAAATGCTTTTGATACCAACTCCTCTTACTGGATCCATCATTTACAATACAGATACAGGATCACTATGGTCTTACCGACTTACACGCTGGATTAACCTAGCTCAAGTAAAGATTCCTTCGATTGTATTAAACAAAACATACGATGATGGAAATAAGCTTATTAAAACAAGTAATAATACGTACTCTCAATTTCCTATCAAGGCTGGGGATGCGATTACTGACGTAGACCCTATATTTTTCGAAGTTGTTGGAGATGGAGTTATCCAGGTAAAACAGGATGGTATCTACCTAATAACAGCAAGTTTTTCCATTGATAACTTTCCTGGTGGACCACATAAGTACATTATAGCCCTCTTTATAGATGGAAATGGTAACAACAATTTAAAAGGGTATTTATCCCGCGGAAATGTAACTTTCCCTTCTGAAGCCACCAATAATGAATGGGGGACTAGCGGTGTTATTACTTATCCAGTCAAAAAGAATCAGCGAATATTTTTGCAGTATGTAATCAATAATGATGGAATACCATTGGATGCCAAGATCATGAATATTGCAATAGCAAAACTTCAATAGGATGAAAGATTTCGCAAGTAGATCTATCCTTTTATTTCTTTTGGTCATCGCTTTCTCTTCTATGCAATCCATTGCCCAAAACGGAGTAGGCATCTTTGTAAAAGACATTGACGATGGTTCCGTACTTGAGATAGGAGGTACTAGCGGTGCTTTGGTGCCACCACGCATGACCAATCAACAAATGCGCGCGATAGTGGTTGTGCTTGATGGTACATTGGTCTATAACACCACAGATAATTTATACTATTACAGGTCAAATGAAGAGTGGCGACTTTTAGAGTATCCTGTGGTAAATACAATTATACTTAATAGGGAAGGAGGCTCTCTTCCCACTGTTGCTGATCAATTTTTGGACCTACCCATAGGTGCTAATCACACATTAGTCGACAATGAAAATTTCTATGAAGTACTTGG
>JBBSPH010000192.1:0-5282 GCA_038258985.1 Flavobacteriales bacterium | reverse complement strand
GAAATACTCACCCAATTGATTCTAGATGTAGCGCATAAGTTTACCCATGGCATGGAATTGATAAATGCTGATGGCGATTCCGCTTTCGCGAAAGCGGAAAAACTCATTGCTCTTCACATCAAAATAGCTGTCGAGAATACCGATGCACTCGCTGTTTTGAATACCGATTGGATGCATCTGGAAGGCACTGCTTATGATGAATACATGGCGTTGCGTAAGAAATATGAGCTTGACTTCAAACAAGTTTTAATGGATGGCATCGCAAGTGGAGAGTTCAAAAACATGCATGTGGAAACCATGTTGTTCAACCTATTGAGCACCCTGCGATCCATTTATTTGTGGATCCCAAAAAAGTCCAAAGAAGAAATCCGCGGGCTCAAAAAAGAACTCCCGCGGATTTTGCTTACCGGTATATGTAATTAGGGATTAGCTTTTCTGCTCCGCTAGCGTTGGGTAATCGGTATACCCTTCACGACCCTGGGAGTAGAATGTGTCTTGATTCCAGTCTGCCGTTTCGGCCTTCAATTCGAAACGATGAGGTAGGTCAGGATTGGAAATAAAGAGTTTTCCATAGGCCACAAGGTCAGCATGACCTTCTTCAATCACCTTGTTTCCTTTTTCACGATCAAATTCATTATTGATCATCAAATTTCCTTTATATATCTTGCGGTAATGTTTTGCGATATCGCTCACCAAAAAGTCCACATCGCTTACGTCTGTAAATGGTTCTGACATGTGAACATAAGCCAATTCAAAATTATTCAAACGATCTACTAAATAATCAAAAAACGGAATCGTATCCGGTGTTCCATCAATTCCAAAAACACCATGCAGCGATGGGTTCAATCGACAGCCTATACGATTCTCTGGCCAGCTTTCTTTTACAGCCTCAAGGATTTCAAAAAAGAACCTGGCTTTATTTTCATTGCTTCCGCCATACTCATCAGTTCTAATGTTTGACTGACTGTTGAAAAATTGATGAATCAAGTAACCATTGGAGCTATGGATTTCTACACCATCAAAACCAGCTTCTTTAGCGTTGGCTGCTGCTTGGCCAAATTCTGCAACAGTTTGCTTTATATCCTCCTTGCTCATCGCATGAGGTGTCACCGTTTGTTTTTTCTCACCTTTGGCATTGCGTAATTCTACCTCTGGATTTACCGCGCTAGGTGCCCATGGTAATTGGCCATCGTGATAATCGGGTAAGGAAGTGCGGCCCACGTGCCACAACTGCATGAAAATCTTTCCGCCTTCGGCATGCACACTTTTCACGACTTTCTTCCAGCCTGCAATTTGTGCATCGTTGAATATGCCTGCTACAAAAGGATAGCCTCTACCTTTGAGAGATACCTCGCTACCTTCTGTAATGATCAATCCAGCGCCTGCACGTTGTGTGTAATAATCGATGTGTTGATCGTCTGGAGCCTGGTGCTCGTTTGTGGCGCGACATCGAGTTAATGGTGCCATTACGACACGGTTTTTAAGCTCTACAGCTCCTAATTTTATGGATTGTAATAATGGTTGTTGTGTACTCATAACTTGTAATTTTTTACAAAGCTATTGTACATACAAGCAAATGCGGTTAAGAGCACGTTAATTGAGAGATATTGGGATGCGCTGGAGAATTACTTTGCGTGTCTCTTTGCTAGTTCTGACTCAATATCTTTTAAGGAAAAACCTTTAGCCTTCAATAAAACCAAGTAATGATACATCAAGTCACCAGCCTCATAAATGAAATCTTCTTCGGTACCATTGATGGCATCAATCACGGTTTCTACGGCTTCCTCGCCTACTTTTTGAGCAACCTTGTTGATGCCTTTTTGAATCAGGGAATAAGTGTAGGAACCTTCCACCTTCTCATCAATGCGTTGGTGGATGGTTTTCTCCAGATCGTTGATGGTAAATGTTGCAGTGGGTTGGTTGGTTTTTTCGCTTTCGCGAAAGCGAAATTCTTCTCCAGCCTGAAAACAAGATATTTCGCCTGTATGGCAGGTTGGACCGTGAGCGTTTGCCATCACTAAAATGGCATCTTGATCGCAATCATTAGATATGCTTACTACATCCAGATAGTTTTCAGAAGATTCTCCTTTTGTCCACAACCGTTTTTTGCTACGCGAATAAAAAGTCACGCGCTTTTCAGCTTTAGTTTTATCAAAAGCTTCTTGATTCATGTAGCCCAACATCAGTACTTGCTTGCTGGTCGCATCTTGAATGATGACTGGTAGAAGATTGTCGGGTGATTTATTGAAGTCAGGTTGCATCATGGTGTTCTTCTAAGAATTGCTCTGGTGTGAGTACTGTAATTTTTGATTTTTTAAACCCTTTTGAGTCTCTTGTTATAATATAATCGCATCGAGATGCAAGCGCAGATTGATATTGTAAAGCATCTTCAAAATCTGGCCATTGATCTGCGAGAGCATAATCGAATTGCTGCTCATTCATCTCTACAATCCCAGATATTTTCCTGAATCTTGCGATCCTATCTACGGCATCCCTGTATTTGTAAAAATTTGACAGAACATAATGAGTTGTAGCTATTGTTACTGGCGTTATTACAATCTTATTAGGTTTCGAAAGAGTCGCAGAAAGTAATTTTTGAACTATTAGGTGTTTAGGCCTTTCGTTGCTCAAAAGATCAATAACAATATTATTGTCCCAAAATATCTTCATTCGTAAGTTTTGTTAGCTAGATCCCTACCTATAGCTTCCTTATAATCGAAATCGTCAGGTAGTTTTACACTTCCTGTGTTGTCAAAGCTTGCAACCATCTCACGAACCTCAAGGGAAATCCCGTTTTCATCCAATTCGTATTTTAGGGGCTTGACCCTGCGACGCAGGTAATCCTCAACAAATTTTGATAAACTCGTACCATGTTCCTTGACATATTCTTTGGCTAGATCAATAATTTCCTTATCCAGTTTCAATGTAAGTTTAGTGTCCATAGTGCACGATTTTATCAAATGTACGTATAAAACAAATATATTGCACGTACGATTTTTTAGATTAGAATTCGAACGTTGACACCGACGGCCGCCAGTTGTTTTTTTAACTCTGGTACCGGCAACTCCCCAAAATGAAATATACTTGCCGCTAGCCCAGCACTAGCATGCGTGTCTTTAAATAATTCTTCAAAATGAGCTGCTGTACCGCCACCGCCTGAGGCGATGATGGGAATGTTCAGCTTTCGCGAAAGCGTATCTGTGATCTCTAGTGCAAAACCATTCTTTGTTCCATCATGATCCATGCTGGTCAATAAAATCTCACCAGCACCTCGCTGTTCACATTCTATGCACCAAGCGATTGTTTCTTTATCCGTTTCTGTACGTCCTCCAGAGACAAAGACTTTATCTAAATCTCCCAAGCGCTTTGTATCCACTGCAACCACCACGCACTGATTTCCTAATTCAGCCGCCAGTTCGTTTATCAATTCTGGTCTGTGAACTGCAGCACTATTAATGGCGATTTTATCGGCTCCCGCTTTAATAATTTCTTTTGCAAGCGCTACGTCATTTATCCCGCCACCAACGGTAAAAGGAATGTTCAAAACTGCAGCTATTTGTCGTACCAATGGCACTAGCGTATCACGTTTT
Source organism: Flavobacteriales bacterium (assembly GCA_038258985.1). GTDB lineage: Bacteria > Bacteroidota > Bacteroidia > Flavobacteriales > Flavobacteriaceae > Nonlabens. The sequence goes on along the minus strand of JBBSPH010000192.1, from coordinate 1,692 downwards.
TCAATGGTAGCCGTGATATCAAGAAAGCACAGCTCATCTGCTCCTTGCGCTGCATATTGTTTAGCAAGTTCTACAGGATCACCAGCGTCACGAAGGCCAACAAAGTTGATTCCTTTAACGGTGCGTCCATCCTTGATATCTAAACACGGGATAATTCTTTTTTTTAGGCTCATATAAACTCTCTCAATTCTTTGAAGCTGATTCTGCCTTCATAAAAAGCCTTTCCCACAATGGCACCTTCACAGCCCATTTCTTTCAGGCGGTGCAAATCATCAGCAACGGCAACACCACCAGAAGCGATTAGTTTAACAGGGCGTTCAACAGTAATTTCTTGCAAAGAAATCATGGGTGTTTCACTGCCTTTAATATTATTTAAAGCTAGAATACTTTTGTATAATCGATAACTTGGACCAGCAAGCATCCCGTCTTTGGCGATATCCGTACAAATCACGTACTCAATATTTTTCTTGTTCCATTCATTGATGAATTCAATAACTTCTAGCTCGCTGCTTTCTAACCAACCATGAGTCGCGATCATTCCATCTTTTGCATCTGCTCCGAGAATGATTTTATCGCTACCATATTGCTCGATCCATCCCTCAAAAGTATCTGAATCTTTAACAGCAATGCTACCGCCAGTCACCTGTTTAGCACCGCTTTCAAAAACCATTTTAATATCTTCATCAGTCTTAACACCACCGCCAAAATCGACTTTCAATCCAGTCTGGCTCGCGATGCGTTCCAATACTTTCCAATTCACCACGTGCGCACTTTTAGCACCATCAAGATCTACTAAATGCAAATATTGAATCCCGTTTGCTTCAAATTCCTTTGCCACCTCAAGCGGATCCTCATTATAGATCGTTTTTTGATTGTAATCGCCTTGAGAAAGCCTCACGCACTTCCCGTCGATGATGTCTATTGCTGGTATAATACGCATGCTATAATTCTATAAAATTCTTCAATAATTGCTCGCCTACTCCAGCACTTTTCTCTGGATGGAATTGGGTTGCATAAAAATTATCTTTTTGCAGTACACTGCTAAATGGCAAAATGTAATCACAAGCTGCGGCTGTGTTCTCACAGATCTCGGCATAATAGGAGTGAACGTAGTACACATCGCTACCGCTCTTTATATTAGTTAAGAGTTCAGACCTGTGAGTTATGAGTTTTTCTGAAGCCTTAACTCCTAACTCATCACTTAGACTGTTCCATCCCATATGAGGAACTTTAAATTCGGTTGATTTGAACAATTTCACATCTGTGTCAAAAATCCCCAAACACTTCGTGTCGCCTTCCTCGCTGTGATTGCACATTAATTGCATCCCCAGACAGATCCCAAGAAACGGTTGTTCTAGGCTTTTTAAAACTTTGTCCAATTCACGTTCTCGTAAATATTTCATAGCCGTTCCCGCCTCGCCAACTCCTGGGAAAATCACTTTATCTGCTGCTTGTAACTCTGCAGGATCATCGGTGACTTTATTTTCAATTCCTAAGCGGTTGAGCGCATTCGTCACACTACCTATATTTCCCGCATTATATTTTACAATAGCAATCATAGCGTTCCTTTCGTACTAGGTAACTTGCCGTCGCCAGTTTGTTTTACTGCCATTTTTATCGCTTTCGCGAAAGCTTTAAATAACGACTCAATTTTGTGGTGTTCATTGTCACCTTCCACCTTCATATTCAAGT
>JBBSPH010000191.1:0-5282 GCA_038258985.1 Flavobacteriales bacterium | reverse complement strand
CCTTGATGTGAATTACCAAATCAATCCGCGACTTACTGCTTTTTTACGTGGTAATAAACTAACCGGTGGTAATTATGAATATTTCTTGGATTATCCAGTGCAGGATCTACAAGTCTTGGGAGGTGTAGTTTACAAGTTTGATTTTTAACGATAGTTCACTTTCTAGGAGCAAAGCGACGCTGAAGTTTATGCTGAGCGTAGTCGAAGTGCAAAAGCGAACTCACCCAGATATAAAAAGACCACGAATAGTGGTCTTTTTTAGTTAAAAGAATATCTGTGATAAATCCTGATTCACCGTTTCGATTTGAAAGGAGAAGAGGAAATCCTGCTGCAAACTAATTTTATACAAAACCTGCTTTACCGTATTTTTGAGTCATGAAAAAACTTACCATCCTCGCCATCCTCTTAATTCTATTTAGTTGTCAAAATAAAGATGCAGACAACTATGTAGATGCCATCTATCAAAACGGGACGATCTATACCGTGGATAATAATTTCTCTACAGCTACTGCAATGGCGGTAAAGGATGGGAAAATATTTGCAATTGGTTCTCAAGCAGAAATTGATGCGCTTAATTTAAGGGGAGACACCATTATTGATCTCGCTGGACAGTTTGTTTACCCAGGATTAATTGATGCGCATTGTCATTTTTATGGTTTGGGACAGCAATTGCAACGAGTTGATCTAGTTGGCACAACGAGCTATGAGGAAGTCCTTCAAAAAGTAAAAGCTTTCCAAGAAGAAAATAATAAGTCATTTATCATTGGTCGCGGTTGGGATCAGAACGATTGGGCAACAAAGGAATATCCCACCAATCAGGAACTCAATGAGCTTTTTCCAGATACACCTGTTGCGCTGACTAGAGTCGATGGACATGCGATGATCGCAAATGATGCCGCATTAAAATTCGCAAGCATTGACATCAACACTCCGTTTTATGGTGGCGATATTGAGCAAAAAGACGGAAAGCTAACAGGAATATTGGTGGACAACCCAATGGAATTAGTGGAGAAAGTATTTCCAGCTGCAAGCACTCAGGAAGATGTAGAAGCCTTGTTGGATGCCCAGAAAATAAACTTTAGCTATGGGTTGACCACGGTTGACGATGCAGGCTTGAACCGTAACACGATCGAATTGATCGATAGCCTGCAGCAAGCGGGAAGCCTAAAAATTAAGATCTATGCGATGGTTAGCAACACGCCAGAAAATTTAGATTATTATCTGGCCAACGGGATCGTAAAAACCGATAAACTCAATGTGCGATCCATAAAGTTCTATGCAGATGGCGCTTTGGGATCACGCGGTGCTGCAATGAAGGAGTCTTACAGTGATAAGGAGAATCATTTCGGTGCATTGTTGAGCAGTGTGGAGGATTTTAGGAAAACAGCCGAGCGTATAGCAGCGACAGATTTCCAAATGAATACGCACGCCATAGGTGACAGCGCAAACGTAGTGGTTTTAAAAACTTATAGGGAATTGTTGAACGATCTACCCAACCGACGTTGGAGAGTGGAACACGCACAGATAGTGAGTCAGGATGACTTTGAATATTTTGATCGTGACCGCATTTTACCATCCGTTCAACCCACGCATGCAACAAGTGACATGTATTGGGCGGAGGATAGAGTGGGAGCAGAGCGCATCAAGGGTGCGTATGCCTATAAAAAATTATTGGAACAATCAGGAATGGTGGCATTGGGAACGGACTATCCGGTGGAACAAGTAAATCCATTTCTAACGTTTTATGCAGCGGTTGCCCGTCAGGATAACAGTGGTTTTCCAGAAGGCGGTTTCAATCCACAAGACGCATTGAGCAGGGAAGAAGCATTGCGAGGCATGACTATCTGGGCAGCCTATTCCAACTTTGAAGAAGAAGAGAAGGGAAGTTTGGAAAAAGGAAAATCGGCAGATTTCATGATGTTGCAAGAAGACCTTATGAAAATGCCGATTCAAAATGTTCCAACTACTAAAGTGAAAGCCACCTACGTGGATGGAATTAAGGTTTATTGAGCCTTTTCCAGTTTCTGAATTTCTTCTGGTGTGGTGTGATCGTGGGATAGTTTCCAGTCCAGATACTTATGCAAATCACTATCAATCCATCCCACAACTATGGTCAGTACTGTCAAATCGTCTAGATATCCTAAACCAGGTATGAAATCTGGGATCAGATCAAATGGACTAATCACATAAAGTAAAGACGCACCTATCGCAGCAATAGTGAACCACGGCACCGCCGTGTAATTGCCCTTGCGATAATCCTTGATCATCATCATCATCACATCGGTGAGTTTATAATACTTTCTTAGTACCTTGATGGTGGACATGAGAAATCCCAATTTCCCTTCTTTTTTGATCACCTCGTCAACATCTTCCGTTGTCGTGTTGTTGGTGTTTTCTAGGACATAATCCTCGTCTGGCGTAAAGTATTGTTTGAAATTCATGTGGCAAATATTTGGTTAAAATCCTTGAACGACTTGAATTCCAGTGCATTTCCGCTAGGATCTTTGAAGAACATAGTGGCTTGTTCACCAGGCAATCCCTCAAATCGTATGTAAGGCTCGATTATAAATTTGATGTTTTTGTTTTGTAACGCTTTCGCGAAAGCGTGGAAATTATCCCATTCCAACACAACACCGAAATGGGGTACAGGAACAGCTTTTCCATCCACCGCATTCACTGCCTCTGGAGCAATAGTATCGCTTATGTGTATGACCAGTTGGTGACCAAAAAAATCGAAGTCTACCCAGTGATCACTACTGCGGCCTTCTTTCATGCCCAGTGTATCGCGATAGAACTCTCGGGTGGTTGTGATTTCCCGTACGGGAATCGCGAGATGGAAAGGTGTCAAACTCATAGTTTAAAAATATAAAAAAAGCCGTTCTTGTAGGAAACGGCTTTGGTTAATGTATTCCCATTTTTATAGAACGCCGTCGACTATACCGTATTCTAGGGCTTCATCTGCACCCATCCAGTAATCACGGTTAAAATCTTTCATCACTTTCTCAAAGCTCTGACCACAATTATCGGCTAGAATTTGTGCACTTAATTCCTTGGTTTTTAGGATCTCCTTAGCGGTTATTTCAAGATCTGCGCCAGTACCACGAGCGCCTCCACTAGGTTGGTGTATCATCACGCGACCGTGTTTCTGGATATATCGTTTTCCCTTATCACCACCAGAAAGCAAAATACTACCCATCGATGCAGCAAGACCGCTGCATACAGTGCTAATAGGACTTTTAACTTTTTGCATGGTGTCATAAATAGAGAAACCGGCAGTCACGTAGCCGCCAGGGCTGTTGATTACAAATGTAATTTCTTCATTACTCAAGGAGTCTAGGTACAATAGACGGTCAACACAGTGACGCGCGGTTTTATCGTCCACCATCCCCCATATGAACAACTTGCGCTGGTCAATAAAGTTTTGGTCAATTTTATCTTGAAGTTTTGTCAACTTAGTCATTCAATAAATGTTTGGAGTAAAAATAAGAAAAAGTGCTCTAGCTTCCTGTTGGAATGGTCTTAAATAGAGTCAGCTGATTTGCCATACTCGTTTTTGTATATTTTGATGAGAAGCAGAAACAAACTGATCATTAGTGGTCCAAATATCAAACCAATAAAACCAAACAATGGTACTCCAATCACCACACCTATCAGTGTTATCATTGGATGGATATTGGCAAGCTTTTTTTGGACAATAAGCCTAAATAGATTGTCAGTCGAGCCAACAACAACGCCACCGTAGATTAAAATTCCTATGGCTGCTGCAGTATCGCCTTGAGCCAGTAGCAATAGTACTACCGGTGCGATACCAAGAGCGGTTCCCACAAATGGGATCATGCTACCTATGACGGTAACACCGAACCAAAAAAATGGGTTCTCAACTCCAAAAATAAAGTAGCCTATCAAGGCAACTACTCCTTGCATAAGCGCCACCAGCGGGATCGCAAGCGCGTTGGATTTGACGAGATTGATACTTTCCTTACCTATTGCCTGAATATTCTTTCTCTTGAGTGGAAGATACGTTAGGCTGGCCTTTTGCCAGGTTTTACGCTCGATAAGCATGTAGTACAGCAAGAAAAACATGATACCGACAGCAATAAATATCGTCAGGCCAGAACTGGCTAGATCACTAATCACAGTAGATAAGGTGCTTTTTATTTGCTCTGGATCTATAGCGGGAATAATGTCAAAACCTACGTAATCCTCGATCTGCACGATCTGATCTTTTATTTGTTGGGTAATTTGATCACTATTTGCGACCGCCTCTTTGATTTGTGAGGTAAATAAAAGCGCCAGACCCGCAATGGGAAGCAAAATACCAACAATACTAGCAATTAGAATGGTCGTTGCTGCAATCCACGGTCTCCAATTATGCTTTTCCAGATACCGCTGTAATGGTATCATCAGTACATAAATCGTAATAGCGCCCAGAACTCCACCCAGGTAAGGAAGCATCTCGTAAACGATCATTACCGCAAGTCCAAAAAGAATTAAAAGTACGAAAACCTGGCGTATGATGCTAGCGGGAATTTTTTTCATTAATTGTTGCGTAAAGCGTTTATTAATTCTTCTTTGTTCATGGAAGATCGACCTTCAATCCCTACATTTTTTGCTTGATCGTAGAGTTCCTTTTTGGTTCGCTCCTCGTACTTTTCGGCTTTGCCACCTTTTTTACCGCTATTGGGCGTATTGGCTATACGAGCGGCTTTCTCCTGTGAGTAACCTTTATCCCGCAGCGCGTCGTATTGCTCCTCATTTTTAATACTAGGTCGTCCCATATTTTTAGGTGAAAGATAATTCTTTCAATAGCACCAGCAGATTATAGAAATGCTAAGATTTGCTCAACAACCTCGCTGGTGTGGAGGCTGTGGCCTCCAGTTTTAGATTCGTAAACGTGGGCATCAGGTGACTTTGTTGCTACTTGTTCCATACTTTTAAAGTCAACAATGGCATCATCTTGATTATGAACAAGCAACACAGGGCATTTAATTTTTGGCACAAAATCCTCGGTGCTAAATTCATTGATCCTAAATCCATATCTTTCCTTTAATAGGTTGTCAAGGTGCAGATAAACATTATCGTTGAAACCCACTAAGGATTGATAGTTTCTCATGATAACCTCCAGTGTGTTGGGACTGCCCAGCATGACTATCTTTTCTATAAAATCATGAGGTCTCTGTGATTCTTGGTAACTGGTAGCCATCGCGCCCACGCTATGTGCGATGATGATTTCTGGCCTGTAAAGTTCTACCACTTGCCGAATGATTCCAGAATATTTGATT
>JBBSPH010000190.1:0-5312 GCA_038258985.1 Flavobacteriales bacterium | reverse complement strand
TTATTCCGATTTCAATTCCTCGGCAAATTCCAGTCTGTTGCCGAAGGGATCTGTGATAAATGCGACCCGTTTACCTATGGCAGGCGCGGGAAAAGTCATATCGATGGCAATGTTGCGCTGTTTTAACGTATTCATCGTGTGATCCAGATCGTCCACCATAAAACATAAATGATCATAGCCAGATTTGACCGCTGACTTTTCAGCATCTGCAACGCCCAATATTTCGACCAAGAAATTGTTGTCGCCAGGTGGCGCTATGAGTGCCAGCTTCATCTCGCCAGACGTAAATTCTTGGACTAACCTGAAGTCCAGATTATCTTCATACCATTGGAGTAGCTCGTCATACTGCGTGGTACGAATGGCGACGTGCCATCCTTTCAAGTCTTTAAAAACGCTCTCCGTATTTTTTTCAGGAAAGGTTAGGGTTGTTTTTGAATTTTTCATGTTTAAATTTTAAAGATTGCTTTTTCACTTTAGTACCGCACTACAGCGGCATAAACTTCTTTTAGATTTCGCTTTCGCGAAAGCGAAAAAGAAAGGCGGAACAAATCATAAAATTTCAATTAAACGATGCCCTAAATTTAACCGGTGTCAACTTCGTTTTTGACTTGAAAAGCCTGCTAAAAGATTGCGAATGCTCAAAACCCAATTCGTAAGCGATTTCACTAATGGAAAGTTCGGTGGTGGATAGTTTTTCCTTTGCCTTTTCTATGAGTCTATCGTGGATGTGCTGTTGGGCGCTTTGTCCAGTCAAGGATCGCAGCATATCGCTCAAATAATTGGGCGACATATTCAAATGGTCAGATAGCAATTGAACCGACGGTATCCCTTCCATCAGCGCGTTTTCATTGCTGAAATAGCCGTCCAAAAAAGCCTCCAACTTTTGCAACAGGTCATTATTTACAGCTTTTCTGGTCAGGAATTGGCGTTTGTAAAAACGGTTGCTGTAGTTCAATAACAACTCGAGTTGCGAGATGATTACATCCTGGCTAAAATCATCGATCCTACTTTGCAACTCGTCATCAATAATGTTGAAAATGGAGAAAATCGTTTCCTTTTCCTTGTCTGAAATATGTAATGCCTCGTTGATGGCATACGAGAAAAATCCGTACTGCTTTATCTTATTGGCCAATGGGTAGCTCAACAAAAAATCGGGATGCACCAGCAATAAATACCCAGTACTCTCAGTATTGTGCGCTTCAAAAAGCTGATTCGGAGCCGTATATACCAATCCTCCTTCGCCAAAATCATAGTGATTCTGTCCGTAATTTGCCTGTCCACAAAGATCAGATTTATAGGAAATCTTATAAAAATTTAGGAGGAATGATTTGCCCAGCGCTTCCTCCAGGATTTGTATCTCCTTGATATCAACAAAGCTGACCAAAGGATGCACGGGCTTTGGCAAGCCCAGCACCTTGTGAAATTCTGATAAGGATTCAAAGCGTTGAAAACCAATTTCTGCCTTTTTCATAGTTTAAATGTATGCAATTAATGTGACGGTTTTTACCAAGGACAATGGCCGGTTTCTGGATTGTATTCCTCACTTATGAATTTCCCAGTCGGGCCATCAGCATCCAGTATGGCATATTTAACGATACGCTTCCCAGCATCTTCCACGGTTCCAGTTCCTCGGTTTCCATTGAAATCCGTTTCTGTAAATCCAGGATCCACCATATTCACTTTTATGGCCGTATCACGCAGTTCGTAAGCTAGGATTGTGGAATATATATTCAACGCAGATTTTGACGGCTGGTAAACGGAAGCCTTATGATTATAATAGATATTGTTGGGATCGTTTGCCAGCGTTAGAGAACCCTGACTGGAACTGACCATCACGATACGCGGTTCTTTTGAGTTCCTTACCAGGTCGATAAATGCCTGTGTTACTCTGACAACGCCTATCACGTTGGTTTGAAACACATCCATAAACTGCTGTGGCGTAGCTTCTAATGCGGCTTGCGGAAAACCGCCTGTAATACCCGCGTTATTGATAAGCACATCAAGCACGTCTGTTTTTTTGCCCAATTCAATGCGAGCAGACTTGACAGATGCATCGTTGCTCACATCAATTTTTATGGTTTCTACCTCGGTCAATCCTTCAGCTTTAAGTTTTTCAATGGCGGCTTGACCATTTTCTAAACTGCGGCTACCCAGATACACATAATATCCCTGCTGCAATAACTGTCGTGCGGTTTCAAAGCCTATGCTTTTGTTCGCTCCCGTAATAAATGCCTTTTTCATAATTGTATGTTTTTAGTTGTTAAATGCTACTGCAAAATCCTTTGCAAAATCTGCCAGTTTTACCTTTCCTAATGTGGGTTTGTTCAAGTTGTAATCTTCGTAAAGTGTTCCGTTTCCCTGTGCGGCCTGCATTTCGACAAGACCTTTGGCTGCTGCGGGATTCATTCCCATAGAAAGCATAGCGTCAAGTAGTTGTTGATCTGTAATGGCCTGCCATTGTAAGTCTGGTTTACGGATGGCTTTGCCCAAGGCTGCTGCAATCTCGTTGGGCGAGACTTCATCGCTTGCGATGTAGCGCACTGTTCTTCCTTCAAAGGGTTTGTCCATTTCTTCTGCAATAACGCGGGCAATGTCAATGGGAGAAACCCACGGCTCTTTTTTGTCGCCTTGATAATTGGAGATGATCACACCTTTATCTTTGGCACTTTGAACCGATCTCAATAGGTTGGTATAAAAACCCGATGGACGCATAACTTTAAGGGAAACTTCTGCGGGCAACTCCTTAAGAATATTTTCAATGTTGTAGTGAAAAACCAGATTACCATTGCCTGTTGCCTTGTGCGCACCCATAGCACTTAGCTGAATCACTTTTTTTACACCAGATTTCTCAATGGCAGTTTTGTAATTTCTGCCCAGCTGGGTCATTTCTTGCACGATATCAACGTTTGGGTCAAAGAAACTTTCCTTACCCAATGTCGCCATTACATAGACCGCGTCTACACCATTGAATGTTTTCACAAGAAAATCAACGTCTTCCATTGTTCCGATGGCAGCTTTTGCGCCTAATGCCTCGATTGCCTCTTTACGATCGCTATTGCTGCTGATTACCGTCACTTGATGTCCGTTTTGAAGCAACAACTGCGTCAAGGGTTTGCTTATGTTCCCTAGAGAACCTGTTACTACTATTTTCATAATTCGATTGTTTTACTGGTACGATGCAAAGGTTGGACAAAGCATCCCGCAGCAAGTAACCGAATCCCGACTTCTAGTAACTAGATCAAGGAAAGTAGCTAAATATCAATGGTCTAATGAATTTGAAGCTAGATGGAATCACGTTAATTGCTTGAAAACTTGATGTGGTTCGCTTTCGTACCGCTCTTCAACGGCATTAACTTCTTTTACTTTTCGCTTTCGCGAAAGCGGAAAAGAAAGCGCAACAACACAAAAGCGTACGCGAGTTTTAAGCCTTGCGTTTATATTTCAAAGTTTAATTACCTCTAAAATGTGACCTATATTCTAGCGGAGACTGCTGCACCTTTTTCTTAAACAACTTGTGAAAAGACTGCGGATGCTCGAATCCCAATTGATAAGCGATTTCAGAAACGTTCAATTCTGAGTTGGCTAGAAGTTCTTTGGCATCACGCATCAATTTAAGTTGGATGTGCTGCTGGGCACTTTTTCCTGTTGTACTGCGCAGCATGTCACTCAAATAGTTTTGGGAAAGATTCATCTTTTCGGAGAAATACGAAACGCTTGGAACGCCTTGGATTTGGTTTTTTTTCTCATCGTAATATTCCTCCAGCAACCTTTCAAAATTTGACAACAAACTATTGTTCCCTTGTTTTCTGGTAAGAAACTGGCGGTGGTAAAAGCGGTCGCAATAGTTCAACAACAACTCGATCTGCTTGATGATAATTTGATGTGAAAAGGCGTCGACCAAGGATTCGCTTTCATTGGATATCGTAGTCAACAGACGGGTTATGGTATCATCTTCTTCTTCAGAAAGATGTAAGGCCTCATTTACTGCGTACGAGAAATAACCGAATCTCTTTATATCCTTGACTAATGGGAACCCTTGTAAAAAATCCTGGTGTATGACCAGCCATAATCCTTCCAACGCCCAATCATCCCTAATTTCAGTAATAACAACCTGATCTGGCGCAAAAAAACTCATCAGCCCGTCATCGTGGTCATAGTGTTGTTGACCGTAGCGCATTTTTCCTTTGAAGTTTTTCTTGATGGCAATGCAGTAAAAACCATAGGTAACGGCTTCCAGTTTTTCATCATCATAACATTTGATTTCGGAAAAATCCATTACACTAATCAGCGGATGCTTCGGTTTGGGCAACTCCAATAGCTTATGGAGTTCTCTTATGGATTGTATGGCATATGGTTTCAATTGAAAGGGTTTGATGTTAGTTCATTGAATAAGAAGTCGTACTTGTCTCATTCATAATAATTTATGGTTGCAATGCGTAGTTTTTCATAACTCATTGAACTACGTTAACGGGAACTTATTTTACCACGGTAGCTTCCAATTCTACTTTTAAGGTTTCAAATAGATGATTGACTTCCAATAGTGTGCTTGCCTGTTCTATATGGTGTTCAGCTACCCAGCCTTGGAAAATATCAAAACAGGCAAATAGCTCATCTGAAGAGGTTGTATAAATATTCAATCGCACAATATTTTCCAATTTATATCCTGCGTCGTGGATTACTTTCTCTAGGTTTTGAATGGACTGTATCAGCTGGCTTTTCATATCGGCTGTGCTTGAAACTCCATTGGCATCAATGGCTGTCTGCCCGGAAACATAGAGTGTTCCTTCAGCTTTTGTTACTTCAACTGCTTGAACGTAGCTCCTCTCATTCTGCCATTGCCAAGAATTAATTATTTGTTTTTCCATTTTTTCTTCTTTTTTGTTCTGTGCCAGGGCGGACACAGCGGTTAACATAATGACCCCTAATACCTTTACTGTATTCTTCATAATTGCTTCTTGTATTTCTATTGCAAATATTTGAATTATAGTATCGTTTGCACGTGACAAACATCACTATCGTAAAAAGGAAAAGTCTCTAAGAAGAAAGGCGGCTAAGGGTCTCGCGTGAAACGCCCAAATAAGAAGCTAACAAGGTTTTTGGGACTCGTTGAATTAATGCTGGATATTGTTTGAGCAGTTGCTCGTACCTCTTGGTAGCGTTGGATGTCAGGAAAGATAAGATCCTATTTTGAGACGCTATATGACCTGAGTGGGATTTTTCGAGAAAGAAACGTTCCATCTTGGGCATATGCATAGTCAGTTTTTGATAACTATTTAGGGTTAAAGAAAGTACAGTGGTGTCTTCTATGCATT